>DASQSQ010000020.1:0-3393 GCA_035642315.1 Mycobacterium sp. | reverse complement strand
GGTGGTACTCCAGGTCGTGATGGGTCGGCCGCCGACCGCCGAGCAGCTCGAGGCCATCGGCCCAGTCCGCGAAGGGCAGGTAGTGCAGCACCGGCACTGCCTCCGGGCTGTGCACGAGCATCACCGGCGCCTTCAGCGCGTAGCGCGCCCAGTCGGTGCCCGGCTCCTCTCCGCTGGCGGTCAGGATGGGTCCGCAGCGCGCCGAGTCGAGCTGACTCCACACCCGCTGCCGGGAGGACCGCCAACCCGAAAAGGCACCGCTCAGCAGCGGCGAATTGGCGGCGATCGCGACCAAGGTTGGCCCCAGCGCGTGCGCCAGCCGGACCCGGTCCGCCCACCCGGCCGCGGGTCCGGCGTCGAGATTGACCTGAACCGACGCCGTTGACGTCATCATCGCCGCGCCCGCGACACCGGAGTGGCTGGCCTTGAAGAACTCCTCCATCGCCCGGTAGCGCGCGCCGGGATTGATGCGCCTGGCCGGCCGCAGCGGGTCCGCGCCCAGCAATACCAGTCCCAGGCCGGCAGCGGCGAAAGCTTTTCGCAGCACGGCCTGGTCGATGGTCATCCCCTCGATCGCCGGCACCACACCGTCGACCGGCGGCCCGGACAACTCCACAGCGCCACCGGGTTCGACGGTGACCACGCTGTCACCCGGCATTGGCGGCAGTGATTTCAGGACGTCGGTGATCTCAGCCCAAGTCGGTCTGCGGTGCGGGTCGGCGGGGTCGTAGCAATGCGCCTCGAGCTCGAGGCCGACTCGCCCTACCGGGCCGTCGGACAGGCAGCTTTCGGCGATGTACTGCGCTGCGGCCGACGAACTGGCCAGCTCGATTTCTGCGGGGCGCGCTTGATCCGGCTGCGACGCGACGGCAAACGCCATATTCCCGATCCCTTCGGTCCCAGGCCACCGGTCCCGAACGATCGAGTCCGCTGGTTGCGCGCGGCTATCCAACGATAGTCACAAGCTTCCATCTTCCAGAGGGCACCGACATATTCCCGCCGTCGGCAATGACGCGCTGCGGCTCGCGCCGCAAACTCGTCACAGTTACTGACCCAGCGCGTTCTCCATGGCGCCGGCCAGCACGTTTACCGCGGGACCGCCGTTACCGGACTGACAGACCTTCGCTTGCAGGAGCACGTTTTCCCGCAGACGGGTCTGGGTGAAACATCGACGATCCGAACCCGCTTCCTGCTTGGTCCAGGCCGCGTCGGCCGGCCCGGGCGGTCCGCCGTCGAAAGACCACACTTGCATGGTCCCGTTGTCCAGGTGCATTGCCGTGGTCTGCCCGGAGCAGCCAACCGTACGGTCTACGACGCGATGAAACGCCGCGCCGGCGGCGCCACTGGTTGCGAAGACACCGACTGCTTGCTTGACGAAATGCGTCTGGTCGGTCGGTGAGGTCTGGGTGCTGGCGCCGTTGAACGATGCCAGGTCGGGATCGTTGTAGACCTCGGGCAACCCGATGTCGGCCCAGTTGTTGCACACCGGGTTGTCGACGAAGTACGGCTGGAAGGGCTGGGTGAACAACGATTCGTCCCGCATCGGCCCGCCGACGATGTTGCCGACGGAGCCCTTGCCGAGTACCGCGTAGCTGACGACGCCCGGATCCGACGGCCGGGCCGCCGCGACCGGGGCCACCCATACTCCCGCGACAATCGTCACCGCAGCTGCGGTGATCCGCCTAGCTCGAGCCATGGGTCCTGATCATGCCACTGAGCTACCCGAATCGAAGCCCGCGTTACCCGCCGCGGCAGGCAGCGATCGCAGTTACCGTCGAATACGACTGTGCCGCAGATACTTTGGCCCGCGCTACGGTATGGGAGGACCGCCATGGCCGCCTGGACCACCGGGTCCGCCCGGACTCATACCGGGGCCGAAGGGACCTGGCATCATCGGCCCACCGGGCCAACCGGGGCCCATGCCCGGGGGAAATGGTCCGGGAACGACGACCATTCCTTCGGGACCGCCGGGACCGCCGGGACCATACATGCCGTGATGATGACGGAACGGGTGATCATGCCCGGCGACGAACGCACCGGTAAAGAAGATGACCGCCACGACGAAAACAGTGCCGGCAACGATCACTACCCAGGCCGCAGCCTGATAAAGACGCGAATGGTTCGCTACGCGCGGCGCCGGCGGCGGGCCGGGGGGCGGCGGCGGCTGGAACTGGGGCTCGGGTGCTTGAGTCATCCCTTGATAATGCCGACCGGCGCGCCTGCCATCAAACACCGCGCTCAGGAGTCGCGGATGAGTTATCAGACTGATGCGTTGGCGCCGCCGACGCAGAACCGGGCCGGGTGCCTATCGTCCTAGCAGCACAAGAACCAGGCGAAACGCAGGATCACCACCGCAATGAGCGTGACTCCCGCAACGATCGCCACCCAGGCCGCTACCTGGTACAGCCGCTCGGAGTGTTCCTGCGGCGGCACGACGGGCGGCGGCGCGACGGGATACGGCGGAATGGACGACTGAGAAGTCTCGCTCATGCTTCTTCATAATGCCTCAGGTCAGTAGCAGCCGCGACCGGACAGGCCGGCCGGCTGGCGTCCAGCGTCACCCGCCCACAAAATCGGAGCCCGGCGCCCCACTGCGGGGACGCCGGGCTGATGACGGTGATGACAGCGACGGGCTACGGGTGCGCCGGAGCCAGCGACGGAGCGACGGACTGCGGCGGCTGCGAAGGTCCACCGATGTAGTCGTTAGGACCGCCTGGGCCGCCGGGCCCGCCGTGGTGGAAGCCGGCCCCCTGGCCGTGGCCGTGATGCATACCCCCGGGACCCACCGCGTGGTGTTGCGCCCAGTGGTGATGGCAGCCGTGGTGACCGTGATGGCCGGCAATCTTGAAGCCGGCGAAGAACACGCTCATCGCGATGAATACGATTCCGGCGATGATCACAACCCACGCCGCGAACCGGAAGAGCCAATACGGTTTGACAGGCACGGTCGCTGGCTCGGTGGCGACGGTGGTCGGCCTGGTTGGGTTTTCTGGTGTTTCGCTCATGCCCAAATGATGCGTGGGCAACGGCTAGGGCCCGCTAGGTACAACCTATGAAAAACATATGAGTGGCGCCGGGCCGAACGTCGATGACTAGGCCGTCAATTCCCTTCTGACCAGGGTTTGAATGGGTTTACGGCGAATTGGATCACCCGATACGGCGATCGTGCCCGGGGGTCGATGTTATGCCACTGGCTGACGAACACCCGCAACTCGTCCAGCGTCGACCCCGGGGAGATGTATCCGCCGTACGGCTGGGCCAGCCGGTTGTCTTCCGGTGGCGGCAGGCTTTCCGCGGGATCTGGCCAGTCGTCGTGTTGCACCACGGTCGTCACCGGCGCGGTGTCCAATGAGGTCGGGTCGTCGGCCACCCGAACTTCCATGTTTCCGGTGC
>DASQSQ010000019.1:0-20089 GCA_035642315.1 Mycobacterium sp. | reverse complement strand
TCCTTGTGCGGACCCGCGCCGCGGCCTTCCAGCACTTCGAGCACCATCGAGCGGGCGACGATGTCGCGCGGTGCCAGGTCGACGATCGTAGGCGCGTAGCGCTCCATGAACCGCTCGCCTTCGCCGTTGAGCAACCGGCCGCCCTCGCCTCGCACGGCTTCGGAGATCAAGATGCCCAGCCCGGCCAATCCGGTCGGATGGAACTGGTGAAACTCCATGTCCTCCAACGGAAGTCCCTTGCGGAACACGATCCCGATGCCGTCGCCGGTGAGGGTGTGCGCGTTGGAGGTTGTCTTGTACATCCGGCCCGACCCGCCGGTTGCAATCACGACGGCCTTGGCGTGGAAGACGTGGATCTCTCCGGTGGCCAGCTCGTAGGCGACCACGCCGGTAGCCACCGGACCGCTCGGGGACTGGGTGAGGACCAGGTCGAGAGCATAGAACTCGTTGAAGAACTCGACGTCGTGCTTGACGCAGTTCTGGTAGAGGGTTTGCAGGATCATGTGCCCGGTGCGGTCGGCGGCGTAACAGGCCCGCCGGACCGGGGCCTTCCCGTGGTCGCGGGTGTGCCCGCCGAACCGGCGCTGGTCGATGCGGCCTTCGGGGGTCCGGTTGAACGGCATCCCCATCTTCTCCAGGTCGAGCACCGCGTCGATGGCTTCCTTGCACATGATCTCCACCGCGTCCTGGTCGGCGAGGTAGTCGCCGCCCTTGACGGTGTCGAAGGTGTGCCATTCCCAGTTGTCGTCTTCGACGTTGGCCAGCGCCGCGCACATGCCACCCTGGGCGGCGCCGGTGTGGCTGCGGGTCGGGTACAGCTTGGTCAGCACGGCAGTGCGGACGCGCGGACCCGCTTCTACCGCCGCCCGCATTCCGGCACCGCCCGCGCCGACGATGACGACGTCGTATCGGTGTTGCTGGATCACGTATTCATGTCGCCTTTCACGAAATGTTCGGGTCAAACGTCAGCAGCACATACGTCCCCAGCACCAGCGTGAACACCATCGACAGCGCCAGCAGGGCGTTGAGCCAGAAGCGGGTGGAATCCTTGCGGCTGTAGTCGTCGATGATGGTGCGCAGACCGTTGCCGCCGTGCAACTGCGCCAGCCAGAGCAACAGCAGATCCCAGGTCTGCCAGAACGGTGAGTGCCAGCGCTGCGCCACGTAGTTGAAGTCGATCCGGTAGACACCGTCTTCCCACATCAGCATCACGAACAAGTGCCCGAGCGCCAGGAACACCAGCACGATGCCGGAAAACCGCATGAACAGCCAGGTGTATTTCTCGAAGTTGGGCATGCCGGCGCGCCGACGCGGCGCCCGCGGATTGTCCAGGCTTGCCGGGCGGTCGTGGCTGCGCTGCCGTATCGGGGCTACCTGGCCGCGGTCCAGCTGGAGGTCTGGGGAGCTCATCGGAAGTGCCCGATCATGTGGATGCCCACCACCACTGTCGCGGGTACCATCACCAGCAGCCAGACGATCGCGATCGCCCACAGCATCAGCCGCTGATAGCGGGGGCCCTGCGCCCAGAAGTCGATCAAGATGACGCGGATGCCGTTGAGCGCGTGATAAAGCACCGCGGCCACCAGCCCCAGTTCCATCAAGCCCACGATCGGTGTCTTGTAGGTCCCGATGACTTCGTTGTAGGTCTGCGGGCTTATCCGGACCAGTGCGGTGTCTAGCACGTGCACGAACAGGAAGAAGAAGATCGTCGCTCCGGTGATGCGGTGCAAGACCCAGGACCACATACCCGGGTCGCCACGGTAGAGGGTTCGTGGTTGGCGCCGTGCGCGCGGCGATCCGCCCCCCGGTGTCGGCGTAGCCGGATTCGCGGATGTCGTCGTCATCAGCGCCTCCCCTATGTGAGACCGTCGGCTGCGACTCTAAACCCATTTGTCCTGCTGAATGATCCGGTTCGTGTCCACCAACGCTTTTCAGCGCGAAGAATCTAGTGTTGCCTTGTGAGTTAGCCGACAGTGAACGAGGTAGCCCGATGCGTCTGGGACATGGGTGATAGCGCGACCGTGACCGACACAATTGACTGGAAGCTGCTACGGGACAAGGCTATCCAAGCAGCGAATGGAGCGTATGCGCCTTACTCACGGTTTCCGGTCGGCGCCGCGGCGTTGGTCGACGATGGGCGGATTATCACAGGTTGCAATGTGGAGAATGTCTCATATGGCCTGGGTCTCTGTGCCGAATGCGCCGTGGTCTGTGCGCTGCATTCGACCGGCGGCGGCAGGCTGCTCGCACTGGCATGCGTCGACGGGAGTGGCTCGCCGCTGATGCCGTGCGGCCGGTGTCGCCAGGTGTTGCTGGAACACGGCGGACCGGATCTGCTGATCGACCACCAGGACGCGCCCCGGCGGCTCGGCGACTTGCTGCCGGAGCCGTTCGGGCCGGACGACCTCCTGTGACTTTCGACGCGCCGACGATTATCGCGACCAAACGCGACGGCGGTCGGCTGTCGGATGCGGCGATCGACTGGGTGATCGACGCCTACACCAATCGTCAGGTCGCCGACGAACAGATGTCAGCGCTGTTGATGGCCATCTTTCTGCGCGGCATGGACTACGGCGAGACCGCGCGATGGACCGCGGCGATGGTGGCCTCCGGTGAGCGGATGGACTTCACCCACTTGCGGCGCGACGGCAATCCGCTGCGCACCGTGGACAAACACTCCACCGGCGGAGTTGGTGACAAGATCACGCTGCCGCTGGTGTCGGTGGTCGCCGCGTGCGGTGCCGCGGTGCCGCAGGCGTCCGGCCGCGGCCTGGGCCATACCGGCGGCACCCTGGACAAGTTGGAATCGATCGCGGGCTTCACTGCAAATATTTCCAATAAGCAAGTGCACCAACAACTTTGCGAGATCGGCGCAGCAATCTTCGCGGCCGGCCAGCTGGCGCCCGCTGACGCGAAGCTCTACGCGCTGCGCGACATCACCGCCACCGTCGAGTCGCTGCCGTTGATCGCCAGCTCGGTGATGAGCAAGAAGATCGCCGAAGGAGCCGGCGCGCTGGTGCTCGACGTCAAGGTCGGTTCCGGCGCGTTGCTGCGCTCGGAATCGCAATGCCGTGAGCTGGCCGAAACCATGGTGGCGCTGGGCGCAGAGCAAGGGCTGCCGGTGTGTGCGGTGCTCACCGACATGAACGGTCCGCTGGGCGCGACGGCCGGTAACGCGCTTGAAGTCACCGAAGCGCTGGAGGTGCTGGCCGGCGGGGGACCGCCCGATGTGGTGGAGCTGACGTTGCGGCTGGCCGACGAGATGCTGCAGTTCGCCGGTATCGACGGGCGGGATCCGGCACAGACGCTGCGAGACGGCTCAGCAATGGACCGATTCCGCGCGCTGGTCACCGCACAGGGCGGCGACTTGTCCGTACCGTTGCCAGTTGGTAAGTACTCCGAAACCGTCACCGCTCCTCGGAGCGGCAGAATGGGCGATATCGACGCGATGGCAGTGGGGCTGGCAGTGTGGCGGCTCGGCGCGGGCAGGTCCCGCCCGGGCGAGCTGGTCCAGCCCGGCGCCGGGATCCGGATCCACCGGCGGCCCGGCGAGCCGGTGGCCGCCGGAGAACCGCTGTTCACGCTCTACACCGACACCCCGGAACGCTTCGAGTCGGCGATGTCCGAGTTGCATGCAGGCTGGAGCATCGTCAACACGTCACCGCTGCGGCGACCGCTGATCATCGATCGGATCACCTGATGACGACGCCGCTGGGGCTGGATGAGATCAAGCGAGCGCCGAAGGCGCTGTTGCACGATCACCTCGACGGCGGGCTGCGGCCGGCGACGGTGATCGACATCGCCGGCCAGGCCGGCTATGACGACCTGCCCGCCACCGACGTCGATGAACTGACGCGGTGGTTTCAGACCCAGTCGCAGAGCGGATCGCTGGAACGCTACCTCGAGCCGTTCTCGCACACCGTCGCGGTGATGCAGACGCCCGAGTCGCTGCACCGGGTGGCCTACGAATGCGTGGAAGACCTGTCCGCCGATTCGGTGGTCTACGCCGAGGTCCGGTTCGCCCCAGAACTGCACATCAACCGCGGACTCTCATTCGATGCCGTCGTCGATGCCGTGCTTGCGGGTTTCGCCGACGGGGAGAAGGCGGCCGCGGCGGCGGGCCGGCCTATCGTCGTGCGGTGTCTGGTGACCGCGATGCGGCATGCCGCGCTGTCCCGCGAAATCGCCGAGTTGGCGATTCGATTCCGCGACAAGGGCGTGGTCGGATTCGACATCGCCGGTGCGGAGGCCGGCTACCCGCCGACCCGTCACCTGGATGCTTTCGAGTACATGCGAAATAACAACGCCCGCTTCACGATTCACGCAGGTGAGGCCTTCGGACTGCCGTCTATCCACGAGGCGATCGCGTTCTGTGGCGCGGACCGGCTGGGCCACGGGGTGCGGATCGTCGACGACATCGACGTCGCTGACGACGGCACGGTGCGACTGGGTCGATTGGCATCGATCTTGCGGGACAAGCGGATTCCGTTGGAGCTGTGTCCCAGCTCCAACGTCCAGACCGGTGCGGTCAGGAGCATCGCCGAGCACCCCTTTGATCTACTGGCCCGAGCGCGGTTCCGGGTCACCGTCAACACCGACAACCGATTGATGAGCGACACCACGATGAGCCACGAAATGCTGGCTCTCGTCGACGCGTTCGGCTACGGCTGGACCGACCTCGCGCGCTTCACCATCAATGCGATGAAGTCGGCGTTCATTCCGTTCGACGAGCGGTTGGCGATCATCGACGAAGTGATCAAACCGCGGTTCGCCGTGTTGGTCGGCTAGCAATTTGGTTGTTAAGAAGCCGATCCCGAGTGAACCGGGTAGGCGTGGATGAGAGCTGTGCTGAGTTTTGGCACTGCGTGGGTAAGTTCGTGCTCCGCGGTATGGGCGATTTGGTGAGCCCGGTTGAGGCTGGTGTCCGGGTCGATGTCCAGTTCGGCATCAGCGTGTAGGCGGTGTCCGATCCAGCGCATCCGCACGCTGCGCACCGCCTGCACCCCGGGCTGCTTCGACAGTGTTGCGTGGGCGGCGTCGACCAATTCCGGGTCGACAGCGTCCATCAGGCGGCGGAACACGTCACGCGCGGCAGTGCGAAGCACCGCGATGATCGCTACCGTGATCACCAGCCCGATGATCGGATCGGCCAGCGGAAAGCCCAGTGCGACACCACCGGCGCCTAGCAGTACTGCCAGCGAGGTGAAACCGTCGGTGCGGGCATGCAGCCCGTCGGCAACCAGTGCGGCCGAACCGATCTGGCGGCCCACTCGAATCCGATACAGCGCGACCAGTTCGTTGCCGAGAAATCCCAGCAGCCCGGCGGCTGCCACCCAACCCACGTTTGCGACTTGGACCGGATGGATCAGACGCCGCACTGCCTCATATCCGGCGATGATCGATGAGAGCCCGATCATCGCGACCACGAATAAGCCAGCAAGATCTTCACCGCGACCAAAACCATAGGTATACCGGCACGTTGCGGCATGGGTGGCCCACGCAAACGCGATCCACAGCGGCACCGCGGTCAGCGCGTCGGAAAAATTGTGAATCGTGTCCGCCGCCAACGCGACCGAGCCGGAAATAAGCACGATCGCCACCTGGGCCAGCGCGGTAATGCCTAGCACGACAAGGCTGATCTTGACCGCGCGAATGCCGATCGCGCTTGACTCCAATGCGCTGTCCACGCTGTCCGCGGCGTCGTGGCTGTGCCTGGGGAAGATCTCCTGCAGCGCCCCCCGAAGACCCTTTGGATGCTCGTGGGCGTGCTGATCGTCGTGATCGTGGTCATGCCCATGGAGGTGAGTGTGGTGCCCCTGGTGCGCGACGGATCCGTCGTGGTGGCTCATGGCATCTCCGCCTTCCGCGGCCGCCTGCCTACATAGTTGCATAGATGCGTAGATACTAAGGCAGCAAAGCGGCAGAGTAAAGAGGACTGATCGGCTGAACCCGCTACATCACCACGTGGCCGGCATCCACGGGCACCGTTATGCCGGTCACGTAGCGTGCTCGCGGGCTGACGAGCCACAGCACGGCTTCGGTGACGTCTTGCGACTCCACCAGCGGCACATCGGGGAGCAACATCTGCGAGACGGCCGGATTCGGACGCTCGGTCATCCCGGTTATCACGAAGTCGTTGAGGATCATCGGCGTTGCAACCCCACTGGGGTGTACCGAGTTGACTCGAATCTTGTGCGGCGCATAAGCATTCGCCGCTGAGCGCATCAGGCCCACCACACCGTGCTTGGACGCGGCATAGGCGAACATCGCGGTGCTGCCGTCACCGCCGCGGCCGGTCAAACCCTGCGACGAACTGACCAAAACGACCGACCCGCCGCGGCTCTTGCGGATGATCGACGGCACCGTCGCGAGCATCGTGTGCCAGACACCCTTGAGGTTGGTGTCGACGATCGTGGTGAACACCGGCTCGTTGCGCGTCGCCGGGTCGCCGATCGCCACCACGCCGGCGTTGGCGATGACGATGTCGATGTCGCCGACGGCGTCGATCCCCGCCTGCACTCCGGCTTCCAGCGCTGCGAGGTCGCGGACGTCGGCGACGACGGGTACCGCCGTGCGGCCCGCGGCTTGCACCAGTCGTACCGTTTCGTCGAGGTCGGACTTGGTGCCCAGCGGGTAGGGGATTGCGTCGATGTCGGCGCAGATGTCGACCGCGATGATGTCGGCGCCCTGTTCGGCCAGCGCCACCGCATGGCTGCGGCCCTGGCCGCGCGCGGCGCCGGTGATGGCGGCGACGGTGTTGTCGAGTTCACCCATGACGGGAAACGTACCTGGCGATTCGATCCAAAACGACCGAGACCCGAGGCAGTTCTGCCACCATTGGCATTCGATATGAGCGCCGCCGGCGACGATGCAGAGCAAGAAAGCGATGGGGGGGCACCTCCCGATTGCGGGGGAGAGGAGCGGCGTAGTGGGCAATAGTGCGCGGGAAATCACCAACCTCATTTACCGCTACGCCGAACTCCTGGATGCCGGCGACTTGGACGCGGTGGCCGGGTTGTTCGCTCATGGTCGTATCTGCGGGGTCGAGAATGGTCCGCCCGAGACGGTGTTCGACGGAACCGCCAGGGTGCGGCAGATGTATGAGATGGCCACCCGGATCCACGAGGACGGCACCCCGAAGACCAAGCACAACACCAGTAACGTGCAGCTCGAGATCGACGAGGCCGAGGGCACCGCGTCCAGCAGGTCCTACTACTGCGTCACGCAAGCTACGCCGGAATTGCCGTTGCAGGTCATCGTGACCGGGCATTACAAGGACACGTTTCACCGGCTGGAGGGCGTGTGGTGGTTCGACAGCCGCACCATGTTCGTCGACCAGGTCGGCGATGTCAGCCAGCACCTGAAGTTCTGACCGCGTGACACCTTTCGACCTAGCCGGCGTGTTGGCCGACGCGCAGCGCAAGGAGTCGCTGACCGATTGGGGTCCAGGCGAATTCGAACGCCCGCTTGCCGTGTTGTTGGCCGACTACGCGGTCGCCGACCTCAACGTGGTCGGAGTGCACATCCTGCGCTCCGGCATCGTGCACAGCCTGCGCATGCGCCTGCGAGCCCAAGAGTGGATTCGGCGCCACCCGGAGATCCTCGACGAGCGGATCGTCGCGCCGATCGTCGTCGTCGGGATGATGCGCAGCGGAACCACACTGTTACAGCGACTGCTGGCCGCCGATCCCCGTTTCAACTGCGCCTACGGCTGGGAAGTGGTCGAGGTCGCGCCCCGCCTCGACCACCAATTCAATGAAGTCGATCCGCGCATCGCGATCAGCGAAGCGCGCGAAGCCAAGTCCCGCGAACTGGCGCCCGACCTCTTCGTCATCCACCCGATGTATGCGCGCGAAGCCGAAGAGGAAATCGTCTTTCTGGCCGACGCGTTTCTGTCGCATGTTCCGGAATCCGGGGCGCACCTCCCGAATTACCGGTCTTGGCTCGACGAGCAGGATTTCGCTCCGGCCTACAGCTACTTGCACCGGATGCTGCAGTTTTTGCAGTGGCAGAAGCGGCTGAGAATTCCGGAGTCGCGCTGGTCGGTTAAACGCTGGGTGCTCAAGTCACCGGCCCACCTCGGCTATCTCGACCTGCTGCGGGCTCAGTTTCCCGACCTGCACCTCGTGCACATGCACCGCGACCCCGGCACCACGATCGCGTCGGGGGCAAGCCTCAACGCGACCCTGCACGCGATGCACGCCGACACCGTCGACCTGCGGCAGGTAGGCGGCGAGTGGTTGCAGCGGATGGGCTGGACCAACGACCGCGCGCTGGCGGTTCGGGAAAGTTGGGCCGGCGAAGCCGCACCGGTCACCGATATCGGCTATGAAGACGCGGTTGCGGACCCGATCGGACAAGTGGCCCGGGTGTACGACGCCGTCGGCGTGCCGCTTACCGTCGAGGCGGAAAGTGCGATGCGACGCTGGCTTGACGAACGGCCCCGCGAGGCGGCGCGTCCGGCTTACGGCCTGGAGAACTACGGCCTACGGCCAGCCCAGGTTGATGAGCGTTTCGCATTGTACAACAAGCATTTTCGACAGTATGTCGGGAAGTGAGGAGACTTCATGTCAGTGGACGCCGTAGCGACAGCATCTCAGCACGCACAGGAATTGGCGGCGCTCGAGCTGATCGAGCACCCGACGGTGAAGGCGGCTTACCGCAGCGTCGCGGAGACCTGGCTGGGCCGGGCGAAGGGTTCGCCGGCGATGCGCGAACGATTTGATGATGCGTTCGCGGAGGTGATGTTCTCGGCAGCGGTATGGTCGTCCAATCAGGACAAGTTGCGGCCCAACGTCAGTTGTATCACTCGGCTCGCGCATCCGGTGGAGGGCCGTCGTATCCCCGGATCACGTTGGGGCATCGATAATCCCGACAGCGTGTACCGGGTCATCCCGATATCGGGTGACGAACGCTACGAGATTCACGGCCGGGTCGGCAAGAACCGCATGACCGAGAACTACTTCACGCTGTGGGATGCGCACATGGGCACCGTCGATGTGCTCAACGGCCGGACCATGCAGGTGGACTCCGACGGCAGCTTCACCATCACCGTCGACGCCGAACCCGCCAACCGGCGGCCAAACCATGTGCGTACCAATGCGGAAGCGCATGAGTTCTACATCCGTGACGTGCTGCTGGATTGGGGCCGGGATGACCCGAATCACTTTGAGGTACAACGTCTTGGCGACTCACCGGGAACGCCCGCGCGCACCCTCGACGAGCAGGCCGAGGCGACCGCGGCGATGATGGCGTACTTCGCAGACTTCACCGGGAAACTGAGCCATGGCGTGTACAAGATGCCGCCCAACCATTTCAACCTGGCGTGGTCGGCCGACAAGGTCGGCGCGATGCGTAATCAGGTTTATGTGATGGGCCGTTTCGACCTCGCCGAGGACGAGACGTTTGTGGTCGACGTAAGCGATGGCGGAGCCGAATACTTCACCGTGCCGCTGAGCAACATCTGGGGCACCACGCTCGACATCGTCGACCGCACCGGCAGCCTCAACAAGGCACAGTCGGCCGCCAACGACGACGGCACCTACACCTACGTGATCTCGCCCGTCGATCCGGGCGTGACGAACTGGATCGACTCCGACGGGCTGCGGGAAGGCATTCTGACGCTGCGGATGGCCGAGTTCGGTGCGGCCGGTCCGCGTGAGGATCTCGGCGCCCGCGGACGGGTGGTCAAGCTGGACCGGCTCGACGCCGAGGTGCCGCACTTGCCGCGGGTGAGTCCCGAGCAGCGGGCTGCCCAACTCGCGGAACGGCGAACGGCGTATCTGCGGCGCTTGCCCGAAGGGACGGCCTGAGATGACGCGTTGGCTGATCACCGGATGCTCCACCGGCTTTGGCCGCGAGATCGCGCGGGCAGCGCTTGAGGAGGGCCACAGTGTGGTGGTGACCGCGCGACGGGCCGAGGCGGTGCAGGACTTCGTCGACGAGTTCGGCGAGCGCGCCGTTGCGGTCGCTCTCGATGTGACCGACGCGGGCCAGATCGCGGCCGCGGTCTCGGCAGCCGAGAAGGCATTCGGCGGAATCGACGTGCTGGTCAACAACGCCGGCCACGGCTATTTGTCCGCGGTCGAGGAAGGCGAAGACGCCGAGGTCCGAAAGCTGTTCGATGTCAACTACTTCGGTTCCGTCGATATGATCAAGGCGGTGCTGCCGGCGATGCGGGCCCGCGGCTCCGGGCATATCGTCAACATCTCGTCGATGACCGGTCTGGTGGCCAACCCGCCCAACGCGTACTACTCGTCGACCAAGTTCGCGCTGGAGGCGGTAACCGAAGCACTGGCCACCGAGGTGCGGCCGCTGGGCATCAAGGTCACCGCCATTGAGCCGGGCGCCTTCCGCACCGACTGGGCGACGAGATCGATGAAGGAGTCCGGCCGGCCGATCGCCGACTACGTTGACGTAGCAGCACGTAAGGACCTCATCAAGCAGTTCGCCGACCATCTGCCGGGCGACCCGCGCAAGGTGGCCGAGGCGGTGCTGATGGTGACCAAGCTCGACGAACCGCCGCTGCGGTTGCTGCTGGGCCGCGACGTGCTCAAGGCGATGCGTGACAGGATTGCCGCGATCACGGCGTCGATCGAGGAATGGAAGTCCGTCACCAAGGACGTGAATTTCCCCGGTTAGCCGGCCAGCACTTTACGTAGGGTCTGGGCGAATTCCGCTGGCTGTCCGATGAATCCGCCGTGATCGCCGGGAAACTCGACCGGCGGTGTTCCGAGCTGGTCGGCCAGCGCAACGCTGGTGCGATAGGTCAACAGACCGCCGGAGGCGGCGCCGATGCCGACGACCACCCTGGCGGGCCCGCGGGTCAGCGCGGCGATGTCGGGGACGTAGCGGGCGGTGCCGCGCAGCTCGTGGGCGAGAAACCTTGTGCCGTGGGCGATCTGATCCGGCGATGGCTCCGACACAACCGGTGCACCGTCGGGCTTCACGTCGAAGCCGGCGTTGGCCATGAACTTTGCCATCGCGGCCGGCACACCGTCACGGTGGAACGTGTCGATGATCTCTTCGGTTTTCGCCCGCTGCGCGGCCGCGTCGGGCAGCAATTCCAATACCGGCGGCTCATGGGCGATCAGGGTGCGCACTCGCGTCGGATGACGGGACACCAGGGCCAGCCCGGTCACCGCACCGCCGGACGAGCCGAACACGTCAGCGGACTCAGCGTTCAGGTCGTCAAGGATCGCCGCGACGTCGTCGGCACGCAGCTCTGGGGTGGAGTCCTGTTCCGGGTCATCCAGGGAGCTGTTCGCGATGCCGCGCGGATCGGTGGTGACGACGGTGTGAGCTCTCGCCAGCGCCTCAGCCAGCGGCGCGAAGTCCGCGGCGGGCATCGGCGCGCCGAGCAGCAGCAGAAGCGGGCCAGCTCCGCGAACCTCGTAGTGCAGGCGAACACCCGGCAAGGCGAGGGAATGTGTGGTCACTCGCGCCTTAGCCGCGATTCCACGAACCGCTCCAGCTCTTCCCATGCTTGTACCGCCTTGGCGTACGGAGGCGCGGGCTTGCTGACCGAGTCGGGTTCGAGAACGTAGGCGACCAGCTTGCCCAGCGGGCTTTCGGTCGCGAGCGCCTTGTCGGCGGTGTTGTCCTCGGCGTAGTCCCCGACATCACGAAGCAGCTCCACAGCCAGATCTAGCTGCTCACGGTCCACCGCGTCCGGCCCGGCGGCCAAATCGTCGACCACCCCGCTCAGTACGTAGACGTTGTCGTCGGTGATGTCGACCCGCAGCGAGCCATCAGTTGCCGCTGTGCGGATGTCGTCGTAGGTGCTCAGGTCGGACAGATCGTGGTCGTGCTCGTCGGCGAGATACCTGGCCAGAGCCCGCTCCGAGGTGAACACGCTGATTCGACCGTTGCGTCCCAAAAAGATCGGGCGATCGTCGAAATAGCATCGCAGCGTGTAGAAGGTGCCGGTGCCGGTCATGATCCGGATCGGGTCGATGCCGACCTTCACCCAGAAGTCCTCGTCGCCGCCCAGCACGACCTCGTCGCCGGCGGCTCCGGGCTTCTCGGCGCCCTCGGGGGCGTCGGCGCTCTCGGCCGCCGACTCGGCCTCCTGGGCTTCGTCGGCTGCGTCGTCGGCCGCGGAATCCTCTTCCTCTTCGACGTGTTCCTCCTCGACCGGTTCGGCCAGCTCGGCCGCGGCCGCGTCCGATGTGGCGCTGTCCACGTCAGGAGTGCTGATGATCTCGTCCACCGCGCCGAGCACGTCGTCCCAGCTGCGTCCGATGACCTCGGCGATCACATGCCAGCGCTTGAGACCGGCTTTGCCGGTGAAGTGGCCGACTCCGCCGGACAGCGTGCCCAAGGTCGGGTTGCCGTTGAAGAACTTCATCACCGCCGGCAGCTCGCAGACCGACCCGATGGACGAGACGATCGCCAGCGCGTTCGCCAGCGCGGTCACCGACTTCTCGGTCGGTTTCTCCGACACCAGCTCTTCAACCGAGATCAGGTCGAATTGCTTGTCGTCGGCCGGCTCGAGCTTGTGGGCGTTGGCCTCGGTCAGCTCCTTCCACGCCGGGTGGTCTACCAGGTCGTTGTCGGTGTTGGTGCGCACGAATGCCACCAGGTCCGCCGGGGTCTCGAATACGAAGAGGTCCTCATCCTTGCCCAGAAACGCCTCCCACTCGTCGCCCGCGTCGCGCCAGCGGGGCGCCCATATGGTGTAGCGGTCGCCGTCGGTCAGGCTCAAACGGATGGGCAGGAGGTCAGCAGCCATGCGTGCATCCCGAGAGGACCGGCAGCTTCAGTCGCCGGCGAGACTTGTCGTTGCTCACTGGTACTTTTCCTTTCGGGATTGGACTGATCCTTCGTGCAGCGTCGTGAGACGCACCGCAGAAAACAATCTGGGGCTGAGTGAAGGCCAGGAAGCTGCTGGCTTCAGCCGTCAGAGATGTCACGCGGCACACAATAGCGACGGGGCCGTGCGGCCGGCGGACCGAGTCCACCGTTAGCCGCGCGGTATCCGCGCCGGTTCCGGGTTAGCCGCCCCAAATGTCGGTGATGGCCGGTGCTCTGGTTGCGTAACCGAGCTTGGGCAGCCCGTACATCTGCTCCAGCGTGGACAAGACGTTGTAGTGGCTGATCGGCTCGTTGTAGGTACCGGGTCGCACGTTCGCTCCGTAGATCACCGTGGGAATCTGATTTCGCGAGGTGTTGTCGTCCTCGTCCCAGGTCAGGATCAGCAGGCTGTTGTTGGCTTTCGCCCATTCGGCGTACTGCGACAAGTTCTGATACAGCCAGGTGTCGCCCGCAGCGATTGAGCCGTCGTGCATGTCATTGTCGAGGTTCGGGGTGACGAACGCGACCGTCGGCAGGCTGGCGTAGTTCTGCGGAAACGCGGAAAACGGAAGTGAGTAGGAGGCCGGGATATTGCTGAAGCTGACCCAGGGCACGTGCTTGCGCGCATATTTCCCGGCCTTGCATTCCGCCGAACCGGGCGCAGGCAGGCCTTCCGCGTAGCCCACGAACGTGTAACCGCCGGCGAGCAATTGCGAGCCGAGGTTTGGCGTGTTGCCGGCGTTGACCGGGCAGACGTTGTCCTTGACCAGGGTGTTGCCGGCGAATAACGCGTAGTAGTTGGGCTCGCTCGGATGTACTTCGGCGAACGACTGCGCCATCATCGCGCCGCCGGCCGCCAGCTGGTTGATATAGGGCGCCGACTTGTTCCCGATGATGTTGGTTTGCGATCGATTCTCTTCCACCACGACGACGACGTGCGCGGGAGTGGGAACTGCGGCCGCTTTGAATTCCACCGGACCGGGTTCGTGGCCTCGATGAGCAGCCGGCCACGACATCAGCACCGTGGAAATTGCCAGCACGCCAAAGATGCTGACCGCTCGATATCGTTTGCCATTCCGCCAAGGTCGGCGCCGCATGGCCGGAGTATATGAGTCTTGCTTGCGCTCATTGGTCCACGCGTACGCGCGTGTCGAGTTGGGAAGTGCGACGGGCAAATTTGCGAATTGTGTGATAGCGGATGCCCGGACAGCGCATGATGTTTGCCAATTGGCGGGAGGTCGGGATGTCAAAAACGAGGTTGCGTTCATTGGTGATCGGCTGCGCCGCGATCACGGGCGCGATGTCGATGGGACTGTGGGCCTTCCCGTCTGAGGTGAAAGCGCTCATCGCCGAAGCCAGGCTGCTCGCCGATGAGGGCTGGATCATGGGCGGCACCGGAAATCCGACCCCCGACAGCGGTTACCTCAGCGAAGTCGAATCGCTCTACCTCGGCCACGACAGCGGCTACACGTTCGACCCACTGACCACGCCCGAACAGTTCTGTCCCATCGTCTGCAATCCCAGTGAGCCGGATTTGGGTTTCGGTGACTCGCTGAACGTCGGGGTCGGCGATCTGAACAGCGTGATCGTCCCGGCGTTGCAGGGGGGCAACGACGTCGCGGTGCTCGGCTACTCGCAGAGCGCCACTGTTGCCACCATCGAGATGAACGACCTGCTCAACAACACGCCGGCCGGTGTGAACCTGAGCGACTTGAACGTCACTCTGCTCGGCGACCCCAACAGTCCGATCGGCGGCATCCTGGACCGCTTCCAATTCCCGGACGGCGTCGGCAACTTCAGCTTGAGCCCTGAGCCGCAACAGGTTCCGTTCCTCGATATCCCGGTGAGCTTGGCAGATACCCCGACCACCGGGATTGCGACGGACATCTACACCGGCGAATACGACGGCTGGGCCGATTTTCCCGAAGACCCCAGCAACCTCTTCGCCGACCTCAACGCGCTCATCGGCATCCAGACGGTTCACCCTTATTACCCGGACCCGACCCCCGGCGTGAACCTGGACACCACCAACATCATCAGTCTCGGGTCCATCGGCGACGACAACTTCTATGCGATTCCCGCGCCGCTGCCGACCTTGGCGTTCATGTACGACGGTGGGCCCGCCGGACAGTTCTTCTATGACTTCTTCGCCCCGTCCGCGACGCTGTCTGACGACTGGGCCTACGGCAATCCGGGCGACCCGGGCGCCGGCATCGAAGTCAACGGGGTCGACCCCATTGGTGTGGCCGGCCCCTGGACAGTTGACGCGACCGGCCAACTGGTCGCATCCGGTGGCGCGGGTTTCATCCCCGCAATGGATCCGCTGCAGATGCTGGCCGGCATGGAGTACGCCGGGGTGCAGTCGTTCGTCGGCCCGATCGACGACCTGCTGCAGGATGCCGGGCAGGCCCCACTATCGCAATCGGTCGTCGACTCAATGCTGTCCGGCTATGACGCCACCAACCAGCTGGACGCCTCGCTGCTCACCGCGTGGACCGATGCGACGGCGAGCATTCCGTCGCTGGGTCCGGACGCGATCTTCAGCGGGGAGCCGTTGATCTCCGCGCAGCCGCTGATCGACGTCGTCGGCTACGGTTTCGACATCTTCAACTTCTTCGGCGCCTGAGCCGCCGTTGCGGCTAGGGTCACTTCGCGTGGACGTGCGTGTCGTTAACCACCCGCTGGCCGCCGCCCGGCTGACCACACTGCGCGACGAGCGCAGCGACAATGGGGCATTTCGCGTCGCGTTGCGCGATCTGACCATGATGCTGGTGTACGAGGCGACCCGTGACGCTCCGCGCGAGACCTTTACCGTCCGCACACCATTGGCTGAGACGGTCGGTACTCGGCTGGCCAAACCACCGCTGCTGGTGCCGGTGCTGCGGGCCGGGCTGGGCATGGTCGACCAGGCGCACGTACTGATCCCCGAGGCACGGGTGGGGTTCGTCGGCGTTGCCCGCAACGAGGAGACGGCGGAACCCGTGCCGTATCTGGAGTCGCTACCCGACGATCTAGGCGGGCAACCGGTGATGGTGCTGGACCCGATGCTGGCCACCGGCGGTTCGATGATCCACACCATCGGGCTGCTGCACCGCCGCCGCGCCGACGACATCACCGTGCTGTGTGTGGTGGTGGCTCCGGAAGGCATTGCGGCGCTGGAGAAAACAAGCGCAGAAGTGCGAGTGTTCACCGCGGCAATCGATGACGGCCTCAATGACATCTCGTACATTGTCCCGGGCCTCGGCGACGCCGGCGACCGGCAATTCGGGCCGCGCTGAGCTACCAGCGCTGCACCGACGACGCCAGTTCGTCGCGGAGCGCGGTTGCGCGCCGGCGCACGCCGGCCAGGTCCTCGGTCACGGCGGAGCTGACCTCGATGTAGAACTTGACCTTCGGCTCGGTGCCCGACGGCCGGACCACGACTCGGGCCGACGTGTCGGCGCCGCCGCCGGTGAAGATCAGCGCATCGGTACGCTCCAGGCCCGCACGTTGCAGCAGATCCGTTGTGGTTGAGGCGAAGCCGGCCAGGCGGCTGGGCGGCGACGCCCGCAAGCGGTGCATCAGCGCGGCGGCCTCATCCGCGTCGGACACGGGCCGTGAGACGGCCGCCCCGACGTGTACCCCGTACCGGAGGGCGAGGTCGTCCAGCGCGTCGAGCACCGAGCGGTCTGCAAGCTTGAGCGTGGCCACCAGGTCGCAGGCGAGCACCGCGGCACTGATGCCGTCCTTGTCCCGGACGGCGGCCGGGTCGACGCAGTGCCCGATCGCCTCCTCGTAGGCGTAGATCAACGTGCTGCCGGGCACGTCGGCGTCGGCGCGGGCCAGCCATTTGAACCCGGTCAGGGTCTCCACATGGCGTGCGCCCCAGTGCGCGGCGATCGCCGAAAGCGTCCGCGAGGACACCACGGTGCTGGCCACCACGCTGGTGGCGAGTTCGCCCGTCTCGGTCCGAGACAAGATGAAATCGCCGAGCAGCCAACCGGTTTCGTCACCGGAGAGCATCCGCCAACCCGTCGGTGTGGGTACGCCGACCGCGCAGCGATCGGCATCGGGATCGAGCGCGATCGCGATCTCGGCGTCGACGTCGTCGGCCAGCGCCAATAGCGCGTCCGTCGCACCGGGTTCTTCGGGATTGGGGAAGGCGACGGTCGGGAAGTCGGGGTCGGGCTGAAACTGGCCGGCGACGGTATGCACATCGGTGAAGCCGGCGCGCCGCAGCGTCTCGACGGCCACGTCGCCGCCCACCCCGTGCAGGGCCGTCAGTGCCACCCGCACCGGGCCCGACGACCGTCGCACCCGCGCGGCCCGCGCAATGTACTTCTCGACCAGCACCGTGTCAGCGGGCTCGACGTGCGCCCTGGCGATCTCGTCAGCGAACGGGGCTATGGCCATCGCGGTTTCGATGTCGTGGTCGGTGGGGGAGATGATCTGAATTCCCCCGTCGAGATACACCTTGTAACCGTTGTCGGCCGGCGGATTGTGCGAAGCGGTGATCTGGATGCCTGCTGCCGCGCCGGTGTGCCGCGTCGCAAATGCCAGCACGGGTGTGGGCACCGGATGCGGAAGCAGGACCACCGAAAAGCCCTCAGCAGCAAGTACTTCGGCTGCTGCGTTTGCGAATGCGGCTGAGCCGTGCCTGGCGTCGCGCCCGACGATCACCGTCGACCGGCCGAGGCCCCGGTCGCCGAGTACCTTTGCCACCGCCCAGGTGGCGCGCAACACCACGGCGAGGTTCATCGCGTCCGGGCCGCCCCGGACCGGGCCGCGCAATCCCGCGGTGCCGAACGTCAGCGGCCGGGCGAACCGTGCGGCCAATTCGGCGTGACCACACCGGGCGAGTTCGGCGGCCGTCACCGGGTCGGGGTCGTGGGCGATCCAATCCTCCGGAGTCATGGCGCCGCTCTCCCCCGCAAGCGGGGGTGCCCCCACCTCATCGCTACTCCTATCAATGTCGCCGGCGCGCGTCACGCCAGCCCGCTACAGCCGCGCAACCACGTCGACCAGCAAGCCGCCCATCCGGGTCGCCGAGGCCGCGCCGGCGGCGAGTACTTCGGCGTGACTGAGCGGCTCGCCGGTGATCCCGGCCGCCATGTTCGTCACCAATGACACTCCGAGCACCTCGGCGCCCGCCGCCCGCGCCGCGATCGTCTCGTGCACGGTGGACATCCCCACCAGATCGGCGCCCAATGTTCGCAACATCCGAATCTCGGCGGGCGTCTCATAATGCGGCCCGGGCAGACCCGCATACACGCCTTCGGCCAGCGCCGGGTCGATCGACCGCGCCAGCACTCGCAGTCGCGGCGAGTAAGCATCGACCATGTCGACGAACTGAGCCCCGACCAGCGGAGACCGTCCGGTCAGGTTCAGATGGTCGCTGATCAGCACCGGCTGGCCCACCTCGAAGTCTTCGCGCACCGCACCGGTCGCGTTGGTGATGACCAGGACGCGCGCGCCGGCGGCACACGCCGCGCGCACCGGGTGCACGACGTGCTGCAGGTCGTGGCCTTCGTACGGATGGACGCGACCGGCCAGCACCAGCACGCGGTGCGCACCGATACCCACCGACAACACCTGACCGGTGTGGCCGACCGCAGTCGGGGGGGTGAAGCCGGGCAGTTCGGCCATCGGCAGCACTGCGGTCGCCGAGCCCAGCGCCGCGACGGCCGGAGCCCACCCCGACCCCAGAACGATCGCCACATCGTGTTCGGCGATCCCGGTGCCCTCGGCGATGAATTGCGCGGCCCGCCGCGCGAGCGTGTTGGGGTCGGCCGGACCGTCACTCACAGTCGGCAGCCTAATCGGCACACCGCGCGGTGAGCTGACGCAGCGCACGCAGAAAGACATCTCGGTCGTTTGCTGACAGTTGCCCTAGCCAATGCTCCTCGCCACGCTGGATGGCCACCTGCACTTCATCTTTGATGGAACGGCCCGACTGCGTGATCTCGAGCAGGCGTGCGCGGCGGTCGTCGGGGTCGGGGATCCGTTCGATGTAACCGTGCTCTTGCAACTCGTCGAGGGTGGGGATGATCCGTGTTTTGTCGGCGCCGATCGCCTCGGCGAGTGCTGCTTGAGTCCGGATCGGCGAACGATCCAGCGCGCTGAGAACGATGTAGCCCCACATCGACAGGCCGTGCGCCGCCAGCACCGGCTCCTCGGCAGCCACGGTTTGACGAGCCAGTTGCGCCAGCATCGCCGCGAGATCTGGACGCGTCGCCTTTCGCACCACATCTGGATGATAGAGGTTGACATATGATCTACATACGCATATGATATGCTGATGCATATTAATCAGGACGTTCGGCCATTACATCGGATTGCCGTGCTGGCCAGTGTTGACGTGGTCTCGGCCGTCACCGTCGACGACCTGTCGAAGGTGACGCCGTGTGCTGGCTGGAGTCTCGCTGACCTGCTCACTCACATGACGGTCCAGCATCACGGCTTCGCCGCCGCCGCACGCGGCCACGGGGCCGACCCGGCGATATGGCAACCCGACACCGTCGCCGACGCTGTGACAGCTGACCCGGCCGGCACTTACGCTGCGGCCGCCACGGCGGTGATAGACGCGTTCACTGGTGCCGATGTGCTCGACGCGACTTTCGCGCTACCGGAGTTTGGGGCGGGCGCGACCTTCCCGGGTTCACTGGCGATCGGTTTTCACTACGTGGACTACGTCGTGCACGGCTGGGATGTGGCGCGCACAATGGACGAACCCTTCGAGCTTCCGGCCGACGTGGTAGCAGCCGCATTGCCGTTGGCGTTCGCGGTGCCCGACGGAAGCTTTCGCATCTCCGACAGTGCCGTGTTCGGCCCAGCGATCCCGTCGACGGGGCCGACCAACGACCTCGATCGCATCCTCGCTTATCTCGGCCGCTCTCCGCAGTGGAGACCACCCGTCGTGGCGAAGCCATGACGACAACATCCTTCGGCGCCTGGACTGGTCAGCCACCGATCACGCCGGGGAGCGGCATCCTCAGCACGGACTGGCTACCCGGCCCGTCCGACGGATGCCAGTCCCCAGTCGTGGTGAGTTTCACCGACTTTCATTCCGATTCCGAGGAGGACTGGCAACAGATCGCCGTATTGGGCATGAAGCTGGCGGAAAGCTGGCCGATTATGCGCGGCGCGGTCGGGCTTTGGCTGTGGGGCAAGCAGGTTGAGTGGCGCGGCGGATCGCTGTCCATCTGGGAAAGTTACACGGATTTGCGTCGTTTCATCGGCTGGCCCGTTCATGTCGCCATCATGAAAAATTGGCGGGAACGGATACGAGTCCGATCCGCCAGGTGGGATGACGAGC
>DASQSQ010000018.1:0-25918 GCA_035642315.1 Mycobacterium sp. | reverse complement strand
GTCGAACGTGACCTCGATCTGGGGCTCGCCGCGGGGCGCGGGCCGGATGTTTTGCAGACTGAACCGGCCGAGTACCCGGTTATCCCTGGCCATTTCGCGTTCACCCTGCAGTACCACGACATCCACCGCGGGCTGGTTGTCTGCGGCCGTGGTGAACACCTCGCTGCGGCGCACCGGGATCGTGGTGTTGCGTTCGATGAGCTTGGTCATCACGCCGCCGCGGGTCTCCACGCCGAGCGACAATGGTGTGACGTCGAGCAACAAGACGTCCGAAACTTCGCCCTTGAGCACCCCGGCCTGGACCGCGGCCCCCAACGCGACGACCTCGTCGGGGTTTACGCTCATGTTCGGGTCCTTGCCGCCGGTTAACCGCCGAACGAGCGCCTGCACGGCGGGGATCCGGGTCGACCCGCCGACCAGGATGACCTCGTCGATGTCGTTTGCTGTCACCTTCGCATCGCTCATCGCCTGCTTGGCCGGTCCCATGCAGCGTTCCACCAGATCCGCGGTGAGATCATCGAACTTCGACCGCATGATCGTCATGGTGAGATGTTTGGGACCGCTTGCGTCTGCAGTGATGAACGGCAGGTTCAGCTGGGTTTGCGCTACCGACGACAGCTCGACCTTGGCCTTCTCCGCCGCCTCGAACAACCGTTGCAGCGCTTGCGGATCCGAACGCAGATCGATGCTGTTTTCACGTTGGAAGTCGTCGGCCAGGTAATCAACAAGTCGACGATCGAAATCGTCGCCACCCAGATGTGAATCCCCAGCGGTGGCGCGAACTTCCACCACGCCGTCACCGACATCGAGCAGGCTCACATCGAAGGTGCCGCCACCGAGATCGAAGACGAGAACGGTTTCGTGCCCCTTCTTGTCCAGTCCGTATGCCAGCGCTGCCGCGGTGGGTTCATTGATGATGCGCAATACGTCCAGTCCGGCGATCCGGCCCGCGTCTTTCGTGGCATTGCGTTGCGAGTCGTTAAAGTACGCCGGAACAGTGATCACTGCTTCCTTCACGCGCTCGCCGAGATACTTGCTCGCATCGTCGACGAGTTTGCGTAGTACCAGCGCGCTGATCTCTTCGGGCGCGTATTTCTTGCCGCGCACCTCGAAGCGGGCGGCGCCACCGTCGCCTTCGACGACATCAAAGCTGACCGCCTTTGCTTCCTCGGAAATCTCGTTGAAGCGGCGGCCGATAAATCGCTTCGCCGAATAGATCGTCCCCTTGGGGTTCATGATGGATTGCCGCCTGGCCAGTTGCCCAACGAGGCGCTCACCGCTTTCGGTGAAGGCCACCACCGACGGCGTGGTTCGTGCTCCTTCGGCGTTGGCAATTACCACCGGTTCGCCGCCCTGCCAGGCCGCGATCACGGAGTTCGTGGTTCCAAGATCGATGCCTACTGCTGTCGCCATGACCTGTTCCCTTCGGTAGCTAGCTGTCTCTGAGTAGCTGCACGGCGCGGTCTGCCACTTCCACGTCGGCGACGATGTCGAAATGTCTCGGCTGCAGTGCGCTGACCGTGGCAAAGTCGCGTCGACCGAACTGATGATCAGCCAGGTAGTCGACGGCGCGTTCGGTGTCGGCGTAATTGTCGAAGCTGGCGATAACATGGCGGGCCGACTGGTGGGGCCGGACCGCTGAGGCCACCGCAGTGCGATGTTCAGCCATCGTGATACCTACGCGTTCACGCTCTGGCGTGCCGGTGAATCGGTTTGAACGGTCTGCTGCCCCTCCTTGGCGCTGCCGATCTGGATCTTGCGTGGCTTGCTTGCCTCAGACACCGGAATGGTCAAGGTCAGGACCCCTCGCTCGCATCCGGCCGTGAGCTTGCTCGGATCTAGGTTCTCGCCGAGGAACAGTTGCCGGCGGAAGTCGCCCTGGGGTCGCTCGTCGACGATAACTTCGTCGCCCTCCTCGCGGATGGGTTGACGGTGCGCAGTTACTTCGACGACGTTCCGCTCGACGGTCACATCGATGTCGTTGGGGTCGGCGCCGGGCACATCGATGGAGACAATGAATCGGTCACCGCGTCGCAATGCCTCCATCGGCAGTGTCCGCGCTGTGCGGACGCCCACCAATGCCTCGTCGGCCAATCGGTCCAGTTCGCGGAAGGGGTCGAATCGCATCAAAGTCATGGCGTCTCCTCGGTTACCGTGTTCGCTATGGCGGAAGCTCCGGCCCGGGCGGGGCCGCACGCGCCGCAAATACTTCCTCAAACCAGGGTGACAACCTTGCGTCGCCAGCGCGTGCGCCCGGTGGGATGAAAATCTCCGCGAACATTCGTCCTGCCAGCACAACCGCAAGATCCGGGGCCCAGACAATGCCACGACGCTCCGTTGTCGACATCCGAAACGTTGGAGTCGCTCAAGAGTAAATCCCCTGGTGCGAGAGCTCTTTCGACACGTTGCTCGCCGGTGTAGGAGCGCAGGATCTGGCACAGCGCGACAACAACCGAATCCTGGTTCAATCGGTGAAATTGCGGGTATGCGGATTGGTTGGACAAATGAGTACGTATCGGATGAAGCGGTGCTTCGATCGCTTATCGAGGCGACGGCACATTCGCAGGCTCACGGAGTTACGACGGGAGGTGTCAAGGCGCAGCTGGAGCCCTTCCCGCGGCCGCCGGGCGCTGCGTGATTCAGGATTGCCCTGCGAAGCAAAGGGTGCACCACCTCGCGTGTTGTTATGATCGCCGACTGGCCGAGCCATGGAACTGACGGTTTTGAGGCCACCGATGCCGCCTTGTGTTTGGCGACGCTGTCGAGGATCACCTTCTGCTCGCTGGAGGCGGCGGAGATACTGTCCGTCGCGACGAACGCCGCTACGGCCCTAGCTCCGTGCCGCGTGGAAGCCAGCTACCACGCTGTTGAGGGCCAGATGCTGCTATGTCCGCCGTCACAACCGGAGCATCCAGAGTTGAGAACCATGCTCCAGCAATCGGATTGGAATGGCCACGTCGAAATTCCCCACCGAGGTTGGGCGTGGGCGTTTTCGCTACGTCACCAAGATGCTGTCAGTGGATGTCTAGTGCTCAGCGCCTGCTCCGAGCCCCGACAGCATCAGTTCTGGCTGCTGTTCGTGCTGGCGCAGCAAACTGGTGCCGCGCTGGCGTGCGCCGAGTTGCACTACCGTGACGTCCGACGGGCTGGGCAGCTTGAAGAGACTAATGAAAAACTGGCAAATGCGGTACACCGGTTGGAGGCCCGGACGTATGCGCACGAGCACTTGGGGGCCGCGATGGCGGCCGGTTCGGGCGAGCAAGGCATCGTGGATGCACTTCATCGATTGACTGGACTGTCGGTTTGCGTCGAAGACCGGTTCGGCAATCTGCGCGCATGGGCCGGCCCCGGACGACCTGTCCGATACCCGAAGCCAACGTCGGACCAACGCGAACGTTTCCTACGTCTGCTTTCCGGACAGGCTGAACCAGTGCGGGCGGGCGATCGCGTTTCCATCCTGCTGCAGCCGCATGCGGAAATACTTGGCGTTCTCACGCTTATCGACCCCGATGGGCAGGCCAACGACGACCGTATGTTCGCCTTCCGCTACGCCAGCAGTGTGCTAGGACTCGAGCTTTCTCATCAACGGAACCTCGCCGAAATGCAACTCAATCTGCGCCGCGAACTGGTCGACGACCTACTGGCGGGCACCGACGAGGACGGAGCCTACGCGCGCTCGGAGGCGCTGGGATATGACCTCCGGCGCCCGCACTACGTGGTGGTGGTACACAGTGGGCGCGGTGCCTCCAACAGCGTTGTGGCGGCAGTAGGTCGCGCCGCGGCGAACCTGCACATGAATCATTTGCTGGGCCATCAGGGGAGTCTGATAACCCTCCTCACAGATGGTCGTCCGGAGCCCGGTGCGATGCACAAGGCAGTCAGTCGACAGCTTGCCAGCTCAGACAGTGCGATCGGCATCGGATCGCGTTGTGATGTGCCGAGCGACTATCCGGAGTCCTTCGACAGAGCGCGCCGCGCTGTCAATATTCGGCTGAACTCAGCCAATCCGCGGGGCGCGTCGGCATACGACGAACTGGGTTTTTACCGGTTGGTCGATGCCGCGCACAGTGCCGGTGCTGCCGATGAGTACGCTCGTCAATGGCTGGGTGTACTGATCGACTACGACGCCGCCAAGAACTCGGACTTGGTGCACACCCTGAGCGACTACCTGGAATGCGGCGGAAACTATGACCGGTCCGCTGCTCGGTTGCACATCCATCGCAGCACCTTGCGCTACCGGCTGGCCCGTATCGCCGACCTGACCGGCTACGACCTGCGCAATACCGATACCCGGTTCAATCTGCATGCGGCAACGCGGACGTGGCGCTTCCTTAGCCCGGAGCCCTGACGTTGGCTGTACGTTCGGCGTTTCCCCGACAGACTCATGAGTGCTTGGCGAACCATTCGGCCTGCATCGCGAGCAATCCCATCGCCGGCAATTGCGGTGTGTTCGGATCGAGTTCGCGATAACGCTGATGAACGTTGACGACGATGCGTTCGGCGTCCAGCCAGCTCGCGTACTCGCCGAGGTCGATGGTGTCGGCCGCCTCGACGAACGACAAGCCCTTGCGGTAGGCGGCTTCGGCTTGCTCGGCGACGTGGACGAGATAGCCGCGCACCGCGCGGATGCCGTCGGCGTCGGTGACCGGGCCGTGGCCCGGCACCACCGTCGGGGCGTCCAGCGCGATCATCGCGTCGCACGCCGCGACCCAGTTCGCGATCGGGCCGGCCCACACGATCGGCGTGCAGCCGATGAACAGCAGGTCCCCGGCGAACAGCACCCCGGCGTCCGGCACGTGCACCACCGAGTCCGCGGCGGTGTGCGCGGGGCCCAGATTCAACAGGTGCACCTCCCGGCCACCGACCTCGATGGTGAGCCGATCGTCGAAGGTCTGGTCGGCGTTGCGCAGCGTGATGCCGCCGAAGTCGAAGGGCCCGAACCGTTCTCGCAAGTATGGCGTTGCGACCGGGCCCAGGTCGGCGGTCTGCGTCATCGCCAGCATCTCGGGTGCCATGCCGTGCGCGATCTCCTCGGCGGTGCCCTTGGCCGCGATCACCCGCACCGAGCCGTCCAGCAGCTCGTTGCCGTGGGTGTGGTCGCCGTTGGAGTGGGTGATCAGCGCGTCGGTGATCGGCGCTCGGTCGGTGACCGGCGCCATCGCGGTGAGCATTTCGCGGGTCAGCGGTAGGTCGAACAGGGTGTCGACGAGTAGTGACGCGCCATCGCCGGCGACCAGCCCGGCGTTGCTCCAGCCGTATCCACCGTCCGGCAGCATCCATGCCCACACCCGGTCGGCGACCTCGTGCAGCCCGCGGGTGTACGGGGTTTTCGCCTTCGCCGGGTTGACCCGTTTGGCGGCCGGTTTCGCGTCGGGGTTGGGGCGTGCCGGGAGTGGTTGCGGCGCCGGGGTTTTCCGCACAGTCTGACGGGTCTCGCCCAGGCCCTGCACTGTGAGCGTGACAACGTCGCCGTCGTGCAGCCAGCCGCGAAACGACTCCGGCGCGGTCGGGTCGAGGTGCTCGACCAGCGTGCAGGTCGGCACGGTGCCCGAACCGAAAACGTCGCCGGGCGCCAACTTCACGCCGCGTGACGCGTAGGAGATCACCTCGGCGAAACTCCAATCCATCGCCGCGGTCGACCCGCTGCCGATCACTTCGTCGTTGACCCGTGCTGTCACGTCCAGGCTCAGCTTGCCGTCGCGGCGGTAGGGTTCCAGTTCGTCGGGCGTGACCAGATACGGGCCCAGGGTGACACCGCTGTCCTTGCCCTTGGCCTGACCGATCGCCAGCTGACCTTCCAGCTGTTGCAGGTCACGCGCGGACCAGTCGTTGAAGATCATGTACCCGACGATCGCCTGTTCGGCTTCGGCCACCGACAGGTCTTTCCCCGTTGTTCCGATGACCGCGGCGATCTCCAATTCGAAGTCCTGCCAGGCACTTCCGGGTGCCATTGGCGCGTCGTCATACGGGCCGAGAACGGTTGACGGACAGGCGAAGTAGAACGCCGGAATCCGGTACCAGGTGTCCTTGAGCACCCGGCCGCCGCCCATCGCCGCCTGGCAATTGCGCATGTGGTCGAGGAAGCACAGGCTGTCCCGGATCGACGGCGGCCGCGGAATCGGCGCCGCGAGCGTCACCTGATCGAGACGCACCGTGGGTGCTGCACTCAGCGCGTCCTCCCCCGCTTCTCGCAGCGCGGCGGCGCCGTGCCCGATCAGTTCGAGTAGGCTCACGCCCGGTTGCAGCGGGTGGATCGCATCGCCGAAAAGCACACCGACCCGCTCCCCGTTATCGTCTTTGAAGGTAACCCATTTCATTCCCGCACCACCTCACTTGGTTCCTTGTCGGGGCGCAGCCCACGCCAGCTGGGCTGGCGCAGCCGACCATCCGAGGTCCACTCGCTGTACCGGACTTCCCCGACCAACGTCGGCTGCACGAACGTCACGCCCTTGGTGTCACGGGCGGGAAGCGCTGCGTCGAAGGGGGATTCGTCGGTGTGCAACGGCTCCAGCGTCTTCTTCAACGTGGCCAGGTCACGTTCGGTGAACCCGGTACCGACCCGCCCGGCGAACTGCAGTCCGCCCGCCGCCGGAATGCCCATCAGCAGCGAGCCGATGCCGCTGGTGCGTCCACCTTCGCCGGCGCGCCAACCGGCGATGACGACTTCCTGGGTCTTCCAGTATTTGTCCTTGACCCACGACGCCGAGCGGCGGCCCGGCTGGTAGGTGGCGTCGCGTTTCTTCGCGATCACGCCTTCCCACTGGTGCTGACGCGAGTAGTCCAGCGCCTCGGCACCGTCGCCGGGCAGCAGGTCGGGAACGATCAGACTGCCCGCGCCGGAGAGGGTTTCCAGCAACTGGCGCCGGTCACGATAGCGGGCCCGCAGCAACGACCGCCCGTCCAGATACAGCAGGTCGAATGCCCAGAACTCGATGCGGGTGGCCCGCGCCCTGTTCTGCATCTCGGTGAATCTCGGTATCCCCGAGCCGTCGAGGGCAACCACCTCGCCGTCGAGGACGGCATGGTGGTCGCCGAGACCGTCTGCCAACGAACTTAATTGGGGGTATTCCTTGGTGACGTCGCGCCCGTTGCGGGATCGCAGCCGCACCATGCCGTGGTCGGCATCGACCAGCAGCCGGTAACCGTCCCACTTGCCCTCGAAGGCCCACTGGGATGCCTTCAGGTTGGCCACCGAACCTTCGGTGGCGAGCATCGGGGACAACTCGTCGAACTGGAAAACGTTCTGGTCCTTCATCCGATGCGCCAGCCACTGGTCGCCGTTGGTTTGAATCAGCGCGTAGCGCCCGGAGATTCGCTGACCGTGCAGTGTCACGATCACCTCGTCATCACGGAACTTCTCAGTGTCGTAGGTGCCGGAGTCCCAGATGATCACTTTGCCGGCGCCGTACTCCCCTTTCGGGATGCTGCCTTCGAAGCTGCCGTACTCCAGCGGGTGGTCTTCGGTGTGGACGGCAAGGTGGTTGACCGCGGTGGTCTCGGGCAGGTTCTTCGGCACTGCCCAGGACACCAGCACGCCGTCGCGTTCGAGGCGAAAATCGTAGTGCAGACGACGGGCGTGGTGCTCCTGGATGACGAACGTTTTGCCCTGACCGGCAGCGGGTTTAGCGCTCGGCACCGGCTCCGGGGTTTTCGACGCGTCGCGCATGCCGCGGTATTTGGTCAACCGATCCGGGGTTCGCACGTCGGCGTCCAGCGGCGCCAGCAGGTCGCCATCGCGCTCGACTCTTTTCAGCACTTCGTCGTAGCGCAGGTGACGAAGTTTCTTGTCGTCGAGTTCTTCCCAGCTGCGCGGCGCGGCGACGGTCGGATACTCTCGGCCACGCAGCGAATACGGCGCGATGGTGGTCTTCGATCCGTTGTTCTGGCTCCAGTCCAAGAACACCTTGCCCGCCCGCACGCTCTTGGTCATCGTCGCGGTGACCAGTTTGGGCATCGACTTTTCCAGTTGCTGTGCAACACGTTTGGCCAATACCACCGCACCCCGGCTACTCACCGGCTTGTCCAGCGGGCTATAGAGGTGCAGGCCTTTGCTGCCACTGGTGAGCGGGAACGTGGTCAGGCCGATATCGGCGATCAGGTCGCGCACCGCGCGGGCCACCTCGGCGAGCTGTGCCATCCTCACACCCTCGCCGGGGTCGAGGTCGAAGACCAGGCGGGTCGCCGGGCCCGGCTTGAGCTCTTCGCCTTTGCGTGTCCACTCCGATTCGAACCGCCACTGCGGCACATGCACCTCGAGGGCGGCCTGCTGGGCGATCCACGCCAGCCCGTCGACGCTGTCGATGATCGGATATGTGGTCGTCCCGGATCGGTGCGCCACACTGGCACGCGGCAGCCAGTCCGGCGCCGACGACGCCAGTTGCTTTTCGAAGAACGACGGTTCGTCCACGCCGTTGGGCCAACGCTTGCGGGTGGCGGCGCGGCCGGCGATGTGCGGCAGCATCACCTCGGCGATGCCGGTGTAGTACGCGAAGATATCGGCCTTTGTGGTCCCGGTCACGGGGTAGAGCACCTTGTCGGCGTTGGTCAGCTTCACCCGCAACGCCATGTCCTCAACTTACGCGTTTGAGCAGCAATTATTGCTCCCCACCGTGAATTATGTCCTCGCCGTTAATAGTTGTGAGGTCAGACACGAAAGGTTTAGTTCCGCGGCCGCATCGGGCACCGTTCCCGGATGCCCAATGTCATCCCTTGGCGTCCAAAGTGTGGCGTCCCTCTCAGCAATGCGACCCTGCCACTGCATTCACGGCGAATCGAGGTGCCAACGTACGATCGGTCTACCCTGCGACGGGGTGTCGTACATATCGGAGCAGGAAACTTTCACCGCGCCCATCAAGCTGTCTACTTCGACGACCTGGCCTGCTCGGGTATCTCCACGGAGTGGGGCGTTACCGGGGTGAGTCTGCACTCCCCCGACGCCAAAGACCTGCTGTCGACGCAGGATGGGCTTTACACGGTCGTGGAACGCGGTCACGATAAGCAGACGGCCCGCGTTGTCGGCTCCATCGGCTCGATTCACTACGCACCTAATGACGGTGCTGCGGTCCGTGCGGCTCTGGCTGATGCCGGGACCCGCATCGTGAGCCTGACGATCACCGGCAACGGGTATTTCCTGGATCCGGTCACCCGTGAGTTCGACGCTGACCACCCCGACGTGCGAGCCGATCTGGTCGAGCCCGCTGGCTCCAATAGCTACGCCACCGCGTGGGGGTATCTGACCGAAGCCCTCGAACTGCGCCGCCGCGCCGGCATTACCCCGTTTACGGTGCTGTGCTGCGACAACATTCCCGACAACACCCAGGCGGCGCGAACCGCGCTGGTCTCATTCGCCGCGTTGAAGGATCCCGCGCTTGCGCGCTGGATCGATACCCATGTCGCGTTCCCGTCGACGATGGTCGACCGCATCACTCCCCGGACCTCCAAGTTCGAGCGCCAATTCGTCGAGAGCACGTTTGGTATCGCCGATAAGTGGCCGGTGGTCACAGAGCCGTATTGCCAATGGATCATCGAGGACACTTTCAGCAACGGCCGCCCGCCGCTCGACTTGGTCGGCGCGCAGTTCGTCGCCGACGTCAGCGACCACAAGACGGTCAAGACCCGGCTGCTGAACGGAACACACATTGCGATGGCGTGCCTGGGCATGCTGGCCGGCTACCAACGCACAGACGAAGCGATGAAGGATGAGGTGCTCTACGACTACATCGAGCAGCTCATGCGCGATGAGATTCAGCCGCTGCTACCGGCGGTGCCTGGCATGAACAACTCCGGCTACCGGAGCACGCTGCTCACTCGGCTGAGCAATCCGCGTATGAGCGACCAATTGTCGCGGTTGGCTCGCCGGGGTTCGACGAAGATTTCGTCGTTTCTCCTGCCGTCCCTGCAAGAGGCGATTTCGCAGGGGCGACCGCACGACCTGTTGTTGTTGGCAATCGCCGGGTGGGCTCGGTATGTGCGCGGCTATGACCTCGAGGGTCACAAATTCAGCATCGACGATCCGCAAGGCGAGTTGCTGACTAAATTGGCGAACATGGACGGCAGTAACCCCGGTGCGCTGCTGCGGCACGAGATCTTCGCTGAACTGCGACTGATTCCTGGCTTCACGGAGCGCTTGGGCGACATCATTGCCGAAATCGATCAACGCGGTGTGATCCCCACGCTGCACCGAGCGTTGCGCGAGGATGCACAGGAGATGGTGTCGTGATGAACGAGCCACTCAATGTTGTCCGGCAATTCGACGCTGCGCACATCACCACGCTGCTCTTGGACGCAGATGACAACCTCTTCCCGTCCGAGGCACCGGCATTCGATGCCTCGGCCGAGGTGACCAATCGCTTCCTGGCCAGGTTCGGCGTCACTGCTCCCTTTACCGCAGAGGAGTTGCGCAAGCAAGCGGTCGGAAAGAACTTCCGCAGTACCGCTATCGACCTGGCTCTGCGGTGTGGGGTGCCCATGGAGCAGACGATGGCAGACGGTCGTCGCGCAGCCGTTGTCGCTTCGGACACCGACGTGGCACATGGCCGCGCTTTGAGCGCCGACGAGCTCGAGCAGTGGGTGCGTCAGGAACGCGAGCGGGTCACGGCCCATCTGGCCGCCACGCTGAAGCCGGATCCGGAGGTGCTTGCTCCCCTGCAAGCCCTCGCGTCGCGGTACGCGTTGGCCGCGGTCAGCTCCAGCGCCAGCGCGCGCCTGAAGGCTTGTTTTACCGCCACCGGCCTCGATCCGCTCATCGGCGTGGATCTGCGCTTCAGCGCGGAAGATTCTCTTCCGGTGCCGACAAGCAAGCCGGACCCCGCGGTGTATCTGCATGCCGGTCAGGTCATGCAGATCGAAGGCCACCAGGGCCTAGCCGTCGAGGATTCGGTGCCCGGTGTCAAATCCGCGGTCGCGGCCGGTTACCTCACCGTCGGTAACGTGATGTTCGTGCCGGACGGTGAACGCGCCTGCCGCACTGCGGAACTGATCGATGCCGGCGCAGCCGCGATCACCGATTCGTGGCGCGCTCTCGCGGATGCCCTCATGTTGTCGGCCGTGAGCGGCGGAGGTTCAACAGTTTAGGAGTTGTGCAATCGTGCCGAACGCGATCAACCTGAAAAATGCAGCGCTGCAAAGGTTGCCGATCGCAGCGCCGAGCTATGACCGCGGCAGCATCGACGTCGGTATCGCGCATATCGGGGCCGGTCACTTTCACCGGGCACATCAGGCCATGTACATCGACCGGTTGCTGCAAAAAGGCTTGGCGCGCGAGTGGGGCATCTGCGGGGTGGGCGTGCTGCCCGCCGACTGGCCAATGCGCGACGTCCTGCGCGACCAGGACGGGCTCTACACGCTGATTTTGGAAAGCCCTGACGGCAGCCGGGACGCACAAGTGATCGGCTCGATCATCGACTATCGCTACGCTCCAGACGATCCGCAGGGAGCGCTCGACGTGCTGGCCGCGGAATCCACCCGGATCATTTCGCTGACCATCACCGAGGGCGGTTACCGCGACCCCGATGGACCCGCTTTCGCGTTGATCACCGAGGCGCTGGCCAGGCGTCGCGACCGCGGGATCGCCGCGCCGACGATTCTGTCGTGCGACAACATCGAGAGCAACGGCGAGATCGCGCGGCGGGTCGTCCTGGCGAATGCCGAGCGCCGGGATCCTGCGCTCGCCGAGTGGGTGGCGGAACACAGTCGGTTCCCGAGTTCGATGGTGGACCGGATCACCCCGGCCACGACACTCGAGATGGCCGCCGCGGTGCGGCGCGACTTCGGTGTCGACGACCGGTGGCCGGTCGTGGCCGAGTCGTTCGCCGCCTGGGTCATCGAAGACGACTTCGCCGACGGCAGGCCGCCGTTGGAACAGGCGGGCGTGCTGCTGGTCGACGATGTCGTGCCGTACGAGATGATGAAGCTGCGCCTGCTCAACGCGGGGCATCAGAGCCTGTGCTACTTCGCCCGATTGTGCGGCTACGAGTTCGTTCACGACGCGGCACGTGATCCGTTGATCGCCGAATTCTTGCTCGCCTACTTCGATTTCGAGGCCATCCCGACGCTAGCGCCAGTGCCGGGTATCGACCTGCATGACTACAGCCGCACATTGATCGAGCGATTCGCCAACCCAGGCGTGGCCGACACCGTTGCACGGCTGTGTGCCTACTCGTCGGATCGCATCCCGAAATGGCTGTTTCCCGTCATCTGCGACAACCTGGCCAGTGACGGGCCGGTCCGACTGGCGGCGGCAACGGTGGCGAGCTGGGCCCGCTACGCCGAGGGTGTCGACGAGTGGGGTAAGCCGATCGAGGTGGTGGACCAGTTGGCGGACTCGCTGGTGCCGATCGCCCGGTCGCAGCACGAGAATCCCACCGCGTTCATCGACATCACCGCCGTGTTCGGGAGTCTGGCCCACGAGCCACGCTTCGTCGAGGCATTTCGCTGGGCGCTGGATTCGTTGCACGGCAAAGGAGCTCGGGCGACGCTCGAGGCTTTGGTCCGATGACCCGGGGCCTGGTGATCGGCGAATCGCTGATCGACATCGTCGAGCACGACCAGCATGTCGGTGGCAGCCCACTCAACGTGGCGGTCGGACTTGCGCGGCTGGGTCGTGACATCGACTTCCTGACCCGCATCGCCGACGACGCGCATGGCCGGCGGATCGCCGACTATGTCAAAGCGTCTGGTGTGCAACTGCTTTCGGAAAGCCGGACCGCTGACCGGACCGCGACAGCGCGTCTGACCATCGGGGAAGACGGATCGGCCGACTATGTCTTTGACCTGGACTGGCGGCTCTCCGGCTCACCGCCGGTGGCGCCACCGCTCTTCCTACACACCGGATCGATTGCCGCCGTACAGGAACCCGGCTGCCTGGCTGTTGCGGCGCTTGTCGACACCTACCATGTCTCGGCCACAATCACTTTCGACCCGAATGTGCGGCCGTCGCTGATCGTCGACCGGGATCTGGCACGCGCACGCATCGAGCATCTCGTCGAGCGCAGCGACATCGTCAAAGTCAGCGCGGAAGATCTGCGCTGGATCGACCCGGACCGGCCACCCGAACGCGTCGCCCAAGCCTGGCTGGCGCTGGGTCCCGCCGTCGTCGCGGTGACGATGGCTGATCAGGGGGCGGCGGCGGTCTGCGCGGCCGGCGAAGTGCGGGTGCCGGCCCGGCCGGTGCAGGTCGTCGACACCGTCGGCGCCGGCGACGCGTTCATGGTCGGCCTGATCGACGCGCTGTGGGTGCGAGGCTTGTTGGGCGCGCAGCGACGTGCCGAGCTCGCCGGAATAAACCTCGATGCGCTGACGACGACACTCGAGGCAGCCACCCAGACGGCCGCGCTGACTGTCACTCGTGCTGGTGCCGACCTGCCGGATCGGGCCGCGCTGGACGCTGCTGCACACCAGCTCGGCTGACGCGTCGTCGTTAGGCGCGTATCGGCGTGGCCATATGGGCATACTGACTCTATGCGTTCCATCTGGAAGGGTTCGATCTCCTTCGGGCTGGTCAACGTCCCGGTCAAGGTGTACAGCGCGACCGAGGACCACGACATCAAGTTTCATCAGGTACACGCCAAGGACAATGGCCGCATCCGGTACAAGCGCGTGTGCGAGATATGCGGGGAAGTCGTCGAGTTCCGCGATATCGCGCGCGCGTACGAATCCGACGATGGCCAGATGGTAGTGATCACCGACGACGACATCGCGACGCTGCCCGAAGAGCGTAGCCGCGAAATCGAAGTGCTGGAGTTCGTCCCGGCCAACGAACTCGACCCGATGATGTACGACCGCAGCTACTTCCTCGAGCCGGATGGCAAGTCCACTAAATCGTATGTGCTGCTGGCCAAGACGCTCGCCGAGACCGACCGCGTGGCGATCGTGCATTTCGCCTTGCGCAACAAGACCCGGCTTGCGGCGTTACGGGTCAAGGACTTCAGCAAGCGCGAGGTGATGGTGATCCACACATTGTTGTGGCCCGACGAGATCCGCGACCCCGACTTCCCGGTACTGGACAAGAAGGTCGACATCAAGCCGGCCGAACTCAAAATGGCCGGGCAGGTGGTCGAGTCAATGGCCGACGACTTCAACCCGGACCGCTACCACGACGACTACCAAGAGCAGCTGCACGAGCTCGTACAAGCGAAACTCGAAGGTGGAGAAGCATTTACCACCGAGGAACAGCCGAAAGAGCTCGACGCGTCCGAAGACGTCTCGGATCTGCTCGCCAAGCTGGAAGCGAGCGTCAAGGCGCGATCCGACGGCGGCAAGTCCCCGGCGAAGAAGGCCGCCAAGGCGCCGGCGAAGAAAGCTCCCGCCAAAAAGGCGGCCGCCAAAAAGACACCTGCCAAGAAGTCTCCGGCTAAAAAGGCACCGGCCAAGGCGGGCGCCAAGTCCTGAGGCGTTAGAACGGCGTCGGGTCGCTTTGGATCTCCGGGATGACAGGCGGCTGGGTCGTCACTGCCTCGCGATCATCGTTGAAGTTGCGCTCAGGGTTGCTGTTTGAGCGAACTTACGACCCTGAGCGCAATTTCAACGTATTGCCGCGGCCCTGACCAGCGCCAACGAAGGCCGATACCCCGGCTCGGCCTCGGGCGCGGTTTGACCAGTGGCTTGAGCTTCGCGTTCGTCCCCATGTCGCGCAGCCGGTTGGCCGGAATAGGGCCGAACCCCCGGACGGTAGACATTGGTTCTGGCAAGCGACCCGGTCCAAAACTAGAACGTGTTTCAGAAATGGTGTTACGGTGACGCCCGTGATCCTGGACAAATTCCGACTCGATGACAAGGTCGCCGTCGTCACCGGCGGCGGACGCGGCCTCGGTGCAGCCATCGCACTGGCTTTCGCGGACGTCGGCGCCGACGTCGTCATCGCATCGCGCACCCAATCCGAACTAGAGGCCGTTGCCGAGCAGGTCCGCGCCAAAGGGCGTCGGGCCCACATCGTCGCCGGAGACTTGGCCCATCCCGAGGTGACCGCCGAGCTCGCCGGCCAGGCCGTCGAAGCGTTCGGGCGGCTGGACATTGTCGTCAACAACGTCGGCGGCACCATGCCCAACGCGCTGTTGAGCACGTCGACGCAGGATCTCAAGGCCGCGTTCACCTTCAACGTCGCCACCGCCCACGCGCTCACCATCGCCGCGGCGCCGCTGATGCTCGAGCATTCCGGCGGCGGCAGCATCGTCAACATCACCTCGACGATGGGACGGGTGGCCGGCCGCGGGTTCGCCGCCTACGGCACCGCCAAAGCCGCACTGGCGCACTACACCCGACTGGCCGCGCTGGACCTGTGCCCGCGGATCCGGGTCAACGCCATCGCGCCGGGCTCGATCGCCACCTCGGCGCTGGACATCGTCGCGTCCAACGACGAGCTGCGCGAGCCAATGGAAAAGGTGACACCGATGCGCCGTCTCGGTGAGCCTGACGAGATCGCAGCCGCTGCAGTGTATTTGGCGTCACCCGCGGGCGCCTACCTGACCGGCAAGGTAATCGAAGTCGACGGCGGGATCACCTTCCCCAACCTCGACCTACCGATCCCGGACCTGTGACCATGGCTATTCGCGTCGCCCAGATCGGCACCGGCAACGTCGGCGTCCATGCCCTGCGGGCACTGATCGGCAATCCGGAGTACGAGCTCACCGGCGTGTGGGTGTCGTCGGAAGCCAAAGCCGGCAAAGACGCCGGAGAGCTTGCCGGACTGAAGGATTCGACCGGCATCACCGCTACCACCGATCTGGACGCGGTGCTTGCCAGTAAACCGCAGTGCGCGGTCTACACCGCGATGGCTGACAACCGACTGCCGGACGCTCTCGACGACTACCGGCGCATCTTGGCCGCGGGGGTCAACGTCGTCGGCAGCAGCGCCGTCTTCCTACAATACCCCTGGCAAGTGCTCCCGCAGGAGATGCTGGCACCGATCGAAGATGCTGCCCGGGAAGGTAATTCGAGCCTGTTCGTCAACGGCATCGATCCCGGATTCGCCAACGACCTGCTACCGCTGGCGCTGGCGGGCACCTGCCAGAACATCCACCAGATCCGCTGCATGGAGATCGTCGACTACGCCACCTACGACAGCGCGACGGTGATGTTCGACGTGATGGGGTTTGGCAAGCCCATCGACGAAATCCCGATGCTGTTGCAACCGGGCGTGCTGAGCCTGGCGTGGGGTTCAGTGGTGCGGCAGCTGGCCGCCGGACTGGGCCTCGAACTCGACGCGGTGGAAGAGATGTACGTGCGCGAGCCGGCACCCGAGGACTTCGACATCGCCTCCGGGCATATCCCCAAGGGCAGCGCCGCCGGGCTGCGTTTCGAGGTGCTCGGACTGGTCGCCGGCGATCCCGTCGTCGTTCTGGAGCACGTCACCCGATTGCGCGAAGACCTTTGCCCGGACTGGCCGCAACCCGCCCAGCCCGGTGGTTCCTACCGCATCGAGATCACCGGCGAACCGTCGTACGGCGTCGACGTCTGCCTGAGTAGCCCCAACGGCGATCACAATCACGCCGGCCTGGTGGCCACCGCGATGCGCGTCGTCAACGCCATCCCCGCTGTGGTGGCCGCCCCGCCGGGGATCCGGACGACGCTGGATCTGCCGCTGGTTACGGGGCGTGGCCTCTACGCCGCGGGCTGAATGTTTCGGCTAACCTAACTTTCTTATTCGAGGGATGAAAGTGGGTTAGGTGACGCAGGACGTCCGCGGACGGCTCAAAACGGGCTGGTATCTGCTCGGCCCGGCATTCGTCGCCGCGATCGCCTACGTCGACCCGGGCAATGTCGCGGCCAACGTCAGCGCCGGCGCACAATTCGGCTTTTTGCTGCTGTGGGTCATCGTCATCGCGAACGTGATGGCCGGCGTCGTGCAGTATCTGTCCGCGAAACTCGGGCTGGTGACCGGGCGCTCGCTGCCGGAAGCCATCGGAGCGCAGCTCGGTCGCCGGGCCCGGCTGGTGTTTTGGGCGCAGGCCGAGATCGTCGCGATGGCCACCGACGTGGCCGAGGTGATCGGCGGGGCGATCGCACTGCACATCCTGTTCGGTCTGCCCCTGCTGATCGGCGGGGTGATCACCGGGGTGGTGTCGCTGCTGCTGCTGCGGATCCAGGACCAGCGCGGCCAGCAACTGTTCGAACGCGTCATCACCGGATTACTAATGGTGATCGCGATTGGCTTCACGGCAAGTTTTTTTGTCGCCACACCGCCTCCGGATGCCGTAATCGGCGGGCTGGTGCCGCATTTCCGCGGGAAGGAGAGCGTGCTGCTGGCGGCCGCCATCCTGGGCGCGACGGTGATGCCGCATGTGGTGTATCTGCATTCCGGGATGGCCCGCGACCGGCACGGTCATCCCGATCCCGGCCCGGACCGGCGGCGGCTGCTGCGCATCACCCGGTTGGACGTCGGGCTGGCAATGGTGGTGGCCGGTGGGGTGAATGCGGCCATGCTGCTGATCGCTGCGCTCAACATGCGCGAGCGCGGCCGCACCGGTTCCATCGAGAGCGCGTACGCCGCGGTGCGCGACACCGTCAGCCCGACGATCGCGGTGTTGTTCGCGATCGGATTACTGGTTTCGGGTTTGGCGTCGGCATCGGTCGGCGCATATGCCGGCGCGATGATCATGCAGGGATTGCTCTACCGGTCGGTTCCGATGCTGTTGCGTCGGCTGGTGACATTGGCGCCCGCGCTGGTGATTCTGGCCCTGGGTTTCAACCCGACCCGAACGCTGGTGCTGTCGCAGGTCGTGCTGTCGTTCGGCATTCCGTTCGCGCTGCTTCCCCTGGTTCGGTTGACCGGGGACCGGGCGCTCATGGGAAACGACGCCAATCACCGCGTCACGACCGCGATCGGATGGGTGGTCGGCGTGATGATCAGTCTGCTCAACGCGGTGCTGATCTACCTCACCGTGAGCGGCTCGGCGTGAGGGTCGTCACCCGGCAATCGCATCTGAGGATCTGATCTCCACCTGGTCGTCGGGGTTGAAGTAACGCTCTGTTCCGTCGGTGAACTTCACGGTGCACACTTCGGGCAGAAAACTGCCTTCGTGGGGGGGTGACTCGCTGATGACCCGTGTTTTGACCCGCTTCCAGGCATCGTCGCCTTCGCCACACTCGCGGACGAAATACCCAGGGAGACGGTTGGTGAGGTCAACTGCCCGCATGCGGAGGACCCGGCCCGGTGACGTCGGCATCCTCTGATTCTGCCCGCTGGTGCTTGTAAGTTCCTGTCGAGCGGGAGGACGACGCTAGGCCCCCGGGCGGAGCTTGAGCAGTTCGTCCAACAGGGCGTCCATCTGACTTACCGGCGGCAGTGCTCCGCCGCGCTGGCGGTAAGCACTCCGAACGCTGACCAGCAATCGCAATTCACGTTCGATCGTGTCCCGATCCCGCGTGCTGCCTTCCACCGAAGCGCTCATTGAGTAATCGTTGCACCGAAAGGTTGACGCCAACAGCAGGACGCGCCGGAGTTAACCTTGCGGTCATTAGCCGATCAGATCACCGTGCTGGCGTCGCCGTCCAAGAGTTGTTGGGGGACTTGGCCGAACACGTACCGTCCGGCGACCGGGTCCAGTGTAAGCGTCCAGGTGACGTCGAAGCGGTAGTCGGGCCACACGCTGGGGGTGGCGCTGCTGTCGACGGTGGGAAATCCCGCAACGAGCGCCGGGATCCGAACGCCCCGCGCCGCGACATCGAGGCGGTTGTTAACCGCTCGGTGAACTGGTCGAAGCGCTCCTCGGTCAAGGCCTCATTGAAACGCACGACCAGCGCCGGTGGTGAGTAATCGCCCCCTCGTGGGCTAAATACTTCGCCCCGCTAACATCGACGTCGTGCCGGCTCGCCGTCATATCTACTTCGCTTACGGGTCGAACCTGTGCGTGCTGCAGATGGCGCGACGCTGCCCCGCCGCCACCGATCCCCGGCGGGCGGTGCTCGCTGACCACGACTGGCTGATCAATCAGCGCGGCGTGGCTACCGTCGAGCCGTTCGACGGCGTGGAAGTGCACGGGGTCATCTGGCAGCTCTCCGATCACGACCTGGCCACCCTGGACAGCGCCGAGGGCGTTCCGGTGCGCTACCGACGCGACCAGCTGACCGTGCACACCGACGACGGGCCGTCGGATGCCTGGGTCTACATCGACCACCGGGTGCATCCCGGTCCGCCACGACCGGGTTACCTCGAACGCATCATCGACGGGGCCCTGCATCACGGGTTGCCGCAACGCTGGATCGACTTCCTGCGCCGATGGGATCCCGCGCGTTGGCCGCGCCCACGATCACGACCCACAACGCCTGCGCCACAGTCACTTTCCGAGTTGCTGTCCGAGCCCGGGGTCTTCGAGGAAAGCAGGCTGCGGTCGCGATTCGGGTTTCTCGCCATTCACGGCGGCGGCCTGGAGGAAATGACCGACGTGATCGCCCAACGGGCCGCCGATGCGGCCGACGCGTCGGTGTATTTGGTGCGGCATCCGGAACGCTATCCACATCACTTGTCGTCGGCTCGCTTCCGCGTGGGCGAATCGGCCCGACTGGCGCAGTTCCTCGACCACGTCGACATCGCGATCTCGCTGCACGGCTACGGGCGGATCGGCCGCGGCACACAGCTGTTGGCCGGGGGCAGCAACCGCGCGCTGGCCCAGCACGTCGCCGGCCACCTCGACCTGCCCGGCTATCAGGTCGTCACCGACATCGAACAGATCCCGCTCGAGCTCCGCGGGCTGCATCCACACAACCCGGTCAACCGGACCCGCGACGGCGGAACCCAGCTGGAATTGCCGAGCCGGGTCCGCGGCATCAGCCCGCGCAGTCCGCTACCTGGCGATGACGGATTGTCGCCCGTGACTTCTGCTCTGGTGCAAGGCTTGTCAGCCGCCGCACGGTCCTGGAAACTGCGCTGAGGAATAACAACCACGATCGGAGTTCGGTGATGGCCGCACAGACGTCTCAGGCCTTTCGGTTTTCGATAGGCATCCACAGCGCCAAGTCAGGCGCAGCGCTGCGGGACAAGGCGCGACGTTTGGAGGATGCCGGATTCGACGGCATCCATCTGCCCGACCACCTCGGCGCGCCGGCGCCGTTTCCGGTGCTGACCGCGATCGCCGCGGCCACCTCCACCGTGCGGCTGGGGACCTACGTGCTCAACGCAGGCTTCTACAAGCCGGCCCTGCTGGCTCGCGACGCGGGCGCCGTCAACGATCTCAGCGAAGGCCGGCTCGACCTGGGCCTCGGCGCGGGCTACGTGCGGGAGGAATTCGAGGCTGCCGAGCTGCCGTACCCGACCGCCGGGCAGCGCGTCGACCACCTCGAGCACGTCACCAGCTACCTCAAGAAGCACCTGCCGAGTGTCCCGATCCTGATCGCCGGCAACGGAAAGCGAATACTGACGCTGGCCGCCCAGCAGGCCGACATCATCGGCCTGACCGGTGCCAACGACGCCGGGGCCGGCAACTCGCTCGGCGAACGCGTCGAGTTCGTCCGCGCCGCCGCCGGTGACCGGTTCGCCGACCTCGAGTTGAACCTGGCGATCACCGGGGTGTCAGACAGCTCCGGCAAACCCGACCTGAAGATGACCCGCAGGTATGCGCCCACCCTGTCCGACGAGCAGTTGCTGGCACTGCCCGCCGTGCTGAGCGGATCGCCCCGCGACATCGCCGACACCTTGCGCGGCTACCGCGAGACCTACGGGCTGACGTCGGTGACCGTGCAGGAACACCACGCCGAGACCTTCGCCAAGGTGATCGCGGAATTCCGATGACCGTCATCGATGAGCGGCCGAAGTCGGGTGAAGGCTCGTTCCGGTTTGACCGGGCGGAATTAGCCGGAGCCGTCGGCGATCTGGGCGTGCTGGTACCCATCGCGGTGGCATTGATCGTCAAGAACGGCCTCACGCCGACGGCGGTGCTGTTGCCGGCCGGGCTGCTGTACGTGGTTGCCGGCCTGGTGTATCGACTCCCGGTGCCGGTGCAGCCGCTGAAAGCCTTCGGCGCGATCGCGATCGCGCACGGTTTCGGCGCCGACGACATCGCGGCGGGCGCCCTGCTGATGGGCGCGATCTTCCTGACGCTCGGGGCCTCAGGCCTGTTGGACTGGGTGGCAAAAGTGTTCCCGCACCCCATTATTCGGGGGATTCAGCTCTCGGTGGGACTACTGTTCTGCGAACTGGCCTGGAAGCTGGTGTCCGCGCCGCCGAAATCGTTCATCGACCACCGGCACTCGGTCTGGTGGCTGGCGATTGTCACCGTGGTGGTGATCGCCGCGGCGCTGTTGTTGCGCCGCCGCCAGATCACGCTGGTCTTCCTGGTGATCGCCGTCGTGGCGATGGTGCTGAGCTTCCACGGCTCGTTCCGCTTCGGCCCGTCGGCAATACACACTCCGCACTTGAGCTGGGCCGCGTTCTCCGCTGCGGCTGTCGCCCTTGTGCTGCCGCAGTTTCCGTTGTCGTTCGCCAACTCGTGCTTGGCCACCGCGGACACGGCGCGGACCTACTTCGGCGATGCCGCCCGGCGGGTGCGCCCGGGACGCTTGGCGACCACCATCGGCCTGGCCAACCTGTTCGCCGGCGCGATCAGCGGCATGCCGGTGTGCCACGGCGCCGGGGGCATGACCGCGCATCGCAGCTTCGGTGCCCGCACCGGAGGCGCGCCGATCATGTTGGGCAGCACACTGATTGCGCTTGCGCTCGCGGTAGGAGCGACACTGACCGCCGCGCTGTCCGGGTTCCCGGTGCCGATCCTGGCGGGTCTGTTGACGGTCGCCGGCCTGCTACACATGATGCTGCTGAAAGATCTGCGGGGACCCTGGCAGTGGGCATTTGCCCTCGCGGTGGGCATCACCGGTTTCCTCAGCAACCTCGCCGTCGCACTCGTTGGCGCACTGCTGGTTTGGTGGGTGGCCCACTGGATTCAGGCCCGGCGCACCCGCCGCTGACTCACTGCTCGTGGTCTTCGCCGGCGAGTTGGTCCAACGCATGGTCCAGCACGCCGTCGAGCACCTTGAGGCCGTCGCGCACACCGCCCGTCGAACCGGGAAGGTTCACCACCAGGGTCCGGTCGGCCACCCCGCATACGCCGCGGGACAGCACCGAGGTCGGCACCTTCGGCAGACCGGCGGACCGGATGGCCTCGGCCAGCCCGGGAATCATGTAGTCGAGCACCGCCACGGTCTGGTCCGGGGTGCTATCGCTGGGCGAGATGCCGGTGCCGCCGGAGGTGATCACCACGTCGACATCGTCGGCGATGGCGTCGCGCAGCGCTTTACCCACCGGCTCGCCGTCACTGACCACCACCGGCGGTTCCGATGAAAACCCATGCTGTGCAAGCCATTCAGAGATTATCGGTCCGCACCGATCTTCGTAGACGCCGGCCGACGCTCGGGTCGAGGCGATGACGATTCGTGCGGATCGGTCTGCCATCAGCGCACCCACATTCCGTGTTTGCCGCCGTCCTTGCGCAACACCCGAATATCATCGATGCGGGCAGCGGGGTCCACGGCTTTGATCATGTCGTAGAGCGTCAGGGCCGCGACGCTCACTGCGGTCAGTGCCTCCATCTCCACACCTGTGCGATCGGTGCTGTGTACGGTCGCGGTGATCTCGACATCCGTCGCACCGACGCTGAATTCGACGTCGACTCCGGTCAGCGCCAGCTGATGACACAGCGGGATCAGGTCGCTGGTTTGCTTGGCGGCCAGGATGCCGGCAACCCGCGCGGTGGCCAGGGCATCGCCTTTGGGCAGTCCGCCCGATGCGATCAGCTCGATCACTCGCGCGGAGGTTCGTAGCGAGCCTGCGGCAACCGCGGTGCGTTTGGTGGCTGCCTTCGCGGTGACATCGACCATATGAGCCGCGCCGTGCGCGTCGATATGCGAGAGCGGACCCGAGTCAGCCACGCGTCCCATTCTGACAGCTAACTACCGCAGGTCCCAGATCTGCACCACAGAGCCGGCCGGAATCTCGATGACCTCCGTCGGGACATCCAGCAGGCAGTTCGCCGACGGCAGCCACCCGAGATGGTGTGACCCCGGCGGGCCGTGGCTCACAACGGTGCCGTCGGCGGCGTCGAAAACCCCGCGGCGGAACTGGCGCTTCCCGGCCGGCGCGGTCAACGTTTCGGCCAACTCCGCCGTTCGCAGCGGCCGGTCCGGATCGGGCAGCCCCATCGCCGAGCGCAGCGCCGGCCGGATGAACACCTCGAAGGACACCAACGAGCTGACCGGGTTACCGGGCAGCGTGACGACAGGCGTGCCGGCGACCCGGCCGGCGCCCTGTGGCATGCCCGGCTGCATCGCCACCTTGACGAACTCCACGCCCTGATCCGCGCCCCGGCCGAACGCGTCCTTGACGACCTCGTAGGCACCTGCGCTGACGCCGCCGCTGGTGATGATCAGATCCGATTCCGCGGCGTAGCGGTCCAGCAGCGCGGTGAACTCGGCGACGTCGTCGCCGGCAACCGCGGTGGCGACGACCTCGGCGCCGGCGTCGCGGACCGCGGCGGCCAGCATCGGCGCATTGGACTCGTAAATCTGGCCCGGCCGCAGCGGCGTTCCCGGCGACACCAGCTCGGATCCGGTGGAAATGATCAGCACCCGCTGGGGCGGAATCACTGTCAGCTCGTGCAGTCCCAGCGCCGCGGCCAGGCCAACCACCGCCGGCGTGACCACCTGCCCGGCCCGCAACACGGTGGTGCCCGCGGCGACGTCCTCGCCGGCGCGGCGGATGTGTTTTCCCTCGGCGCTGGGTGCGTTGATCGACACCACATCGGTTCGCCCGTCGGTGGCCTCGACGGGCACGATCGCCGTCGCACCGGCCGGGAGCGGTGCGCCGGTCATGATGCGATGCGCGGTACCGGGCGCGTGGGCGGGGACGTCGATCCGACCGGCCGGAATGTCTTCGGCTACAGGCAGTTTCACCGGACAATCGGCTGCCGCCGCGGACACCTCGTCGGCGCGCACCGCGTAGCCGTCCATTGCGGAGTTGTCGAAAACCGGCAGCGACACCGTCGCGGTCACATCGTCGGACAGCACCCGGCCCTCGGCATCGGGCAGTTCAGCGGTGACAGCGGGCCGGGCAGTAATCAGCCCGGCGACAACGAGTTGATGCTCTTCGACCGACCGCATGGCTCCAGTAAATATAGTTGGCCCTTGTGGGGTGTCTGGTGGTGCGTGCCGTGCTGACGGATCAGCCGATTCTGCTTGCTGAGCACGAAGAGCTGGTGAGCCATCAGGCGGCGGGCGCCATCGTGGGGTTCGTCGGGATGATTCGCGATCACGACAACGGACGCCAGGTGGTGCAGCTGGAGTATTCCGCGCACCCGTCGGCCGCCGACGTCATCGCCGAAGTGGTGGCCGAGGTAGCCGCGCAGTCGCCCGGCACGCGGGCCATTGCGGCCAGTCACCGCGTCGGCGTCCTGCAGATCGGCGAGGCGGCGTTGGTAGCCGCGGTCGCCGCCGACCATCGCCAAGCGGCATTTGCCACCTGCGCGCAGCTGGTGGACGAGATCAAAGCGCGGTTGCCGGTGTGGAAACGCCAGGTCTTCGCCGACGGAACGGACGAGTGGGTGGGCTCGGCTTAGGGCCGCTGCGTCATCCCCCGGCGAACGGGGGCAGCACGTCGATCGTGTTGCCCGCCTGCAGCGGCTGGGCTTGGTCGCGAACCGCCATGCCGTCGCAGAGGTAAGAGCACCGGCTGAGCACGCGGGCGAGTTCGGGGCTGCGGCCGCCCAGAGTATCGACGAGCTCGCCGACCGTCGCGCCGGCGCGCACCGCCAGCTGCTCGGACTCGGATCCTGCGGCAGCACGGGCGGCCGCGAAATACCGCAGGGTGATCGTCACCTCAACCGCCGATTGCGCTCATCGGCCGCGGCGGCTGAACGAAGTCCGGGTCGTTGATGCCGTGACCGGCGGGTTTGCCCCAGATCGCCGTCCGCCACGCCGCCTCGATCGCATCGTCGTCGGCGCCGCTGCGCAGCAGCCCCCGCAGGTCGGTCTCCTCGATCGCGAACAGGCAGCTCCGGAGCTGGCCGTCGGCGGTCAGCCGGGCGCGGTTGCAGGTCGAGCAGAACGGTTGCGACACCGCGGCGATCACCCCGACCTTCCCGGTGCGTCCAGTCGCGGGATCGGTGACCCGCCACAACTCGGCTGTCGCCGAACCCCGCGGCGCCCGATCCGCTTCCAGAGTGAAGTGCCGTCTTAGCTGCGCCAGCACCTGGTTTGCGGTCACCGCAGCCTCACGCCGCCATTGGTGCCCGGCATCGAGCGGCATCTGCTCGATGATCCGCAACTGGTAGTCGTGGCCCAGGCAGAACCGGACCAGCGATACCGCGTCGTCGAGGCCGGTCAGCGGGTCGAGTACGGCATTCACCTTGACCGGTAGCAGACCCGCGGCGTGCGCGGCGGCCAGGCCGGCCAGCACGTCGGCCAACCGGTCGCGGCGGGTGATCGCCGCGAAGCGCAGGTGATCGACGCTGTCCAGCGACACGTTCACCCGGTCCAGGCCGGCCCGCGCCAACGCCTCCGCACGCTTGGCCAACATGACTCCGTTGGTGGTCAGGGCGAGCTCCGGACGCGGCCGCAGTGCGGCCGTTGCGGCGACGATTTCTTCAAGGTGCTTGGCCAGCAACGGTTCTCCGCCGGTGAACCGCACCTCGGTGATACCCAGCCGCGTTACGCCGATGCGCACCAACCTGACGATTTCGTCGGGTTGCAGCAGCTGCTCAGCGGCCGACCAGGGCAGACCCTCGGCGGGCATGCAGTAGGTGCAGCGCAGGTTGCACCGGTCGGTCAGGGACACTCGCAGATCGGTTGCGGATCGTCCGTAGCTGTCGACGAGCGGGCCGGCGGTCGGCGCCTGCGTTGCCGGTCCAACGCGCGGCACCATGGGCACACCGAGCGTCGTGATCGTCATGGCATCCTTCCGAATCTGGTCGCGAGCAACGTTGCCATTATCCTCCTGCAT
>DASQSQ010000017.1:0-6430 GCA_035642315.1 Mycobacterium sp. | reverse complement strand
GAGAACAACCGCGTTGTGCCGGTGACGGTGGTCAAAGCCGGGCCGAACGTGGTGACCCGAATCCGCACACCCGAAACCGACGGGTACAGCGCGGTGCAGCTGGCTTACGGCGAAATCAGTCCGCGCAAGGTGAACAAGCCGCTGGGCGGTCAGTACGCCGCGGCCGGCGTCAACCCGCGTCGGCACCTGGCCGAGTTGCGTCTCGAAGATGCCGAGGCGGCAGGCGATTACCAGGTGGGCCAGGAGCTGACGGCCGAGATCTTTGCTGCCGGAACCTATGTCGACGTGACCGGCACCTCGAAAGGCACGGGTTACGCCGGAACCATGAAGCGGCACGGCTTCCGCGGGCAGGGCGCCAGCCACGGCGCTCAGGCGGTACACCGTCGTCCCGGTTCCATCGGCGGTTGCGCCACTCCGGCTCGGGTGTTCAAGGGCACTCGCATGTCCGGCCGGATGGGTAACGACCGGGTGACTACGCAGAATCTTTTGGTGCACAAGGTCGATGCCGAGAACGGCGTGCTGTTGATCAAGGGTGCCGTGCCCGGCCGCACGGGTGGGCTCGTCATGGTCCGTAGCGCGATCAAACGAGGTGAGAAGTAATGGCTGCCGAGAAGGCCGCGAAAGCGCTCAAGATTGACGTCAAGACGCCGGCCGGCAAAACCGAAGGCTCGGTTGAGCTGCCGGCCGAGCTGTTCGATGCACCCGCGAATATCGCGTTGCTGCACCAGGTGGTGACTGCGCAACGGGCTGCGGCCCGGCAGGGCACGCACTCGACCAAGACCCGCGGTGAGGTTCGCGGTGGCGGCCGAAAGCCGTACCGGCAGAAGGGCACCGGTCGCGCCCGCCAGGGTTCGACGCGCGCTCCGCAGTTCACCGGCGGTGGCGTCGTGCACGGTCCCACGCCCCGCGACTACAGCCAGCGGACTCCGAAGAAGATGATCGCCGCTGCGCTGCGCGGCGCGTTGTCGGACCGGGCCCGCAACGGTCGTATCCACGCGATCACCGAGTTGGTGTCGGGTCAGACTCCGTCGACCAAGAGCGCCAAGGTTTTCCTGGGCACGTTGACCGATCGCAAGCAGGTGCTGGTGGTCATCGGACGCAGCGACGAGACGGGCGCCAAGAGCGTGCGCAACCTGCCCGGTGTGCACATCCTGAGCCCGGACCAGCTCAACACCTATGACGTGCTGCGTGCTGACGACGTGGTGTTTTCCGTGGAGGCGCTGAACGCCTACATCGCGGCGAACACGAAGACTGGCGAGGAGGTTTCGGCCTGATGGCAACCGTCACTGACCCCCGCGACATCATCCTGGCGCCGGTCATCTCGGAGAAGTCGTACAGCCTGATCGATGACAACGTGTACACGTTCCTGGTGCACCCCGATTCGAACAAGACGCAAATCAAAATCGCGATCGAGAAGATCTTTTCGGTCAAGGTGGCGGCGGTGAACACCGCCAACCGCCAGGGTAAGCGCAAGCGCACCAGGACCGGGTACGGCAAGCGAAGCGGCACCAAGCGCGCCATCGTGACGCTGGCGCCCGGCAGCAAGCCGATCGACCTGTTCGGCGCACCGGCGTAGCCGAGGATAGAGAGACTTAACAGACATGGGAATTCGCAAGTACAAGCCGACGACGCCGGGTCGCCGCGGTGCCAGCGTCTCCGATTTTGCCGAGATCACTCGCTCCACCCCGGAGAAGTCGTTGGTTCGACCGCTGCACGGTCGTGGTGGACGCAATGCGCACGGCCGGATCACCACTCGGCACCAGGGTGGCGGGCACAAGCGTGCCTACCGGGTGATCGACTTCCGCCGCAACGACAAGGACGGCGTGAACGCGAAGGTCGCGCACATCGAGTACGACCCCAACCGCACCGCGAACATCGCACTGCTGCACTTCCTGGACGGCGAAAAGCGTTACATCATTGCGCCGCAAGGACTTTCACAGGGTGATGTGGTGGAGTCGGGCGCTAACGCCGACATCAAGCCGGGCAATAACCTGCCGTTGCGCAATATTCCGTCCGGTACCTTGATCCACGCTGTGGAGCTGCGCCCGGGTGGGGGGGCCAAGCTTGCTCGCTCGGCCGGTTCGAGCATCCAATTGCTCGGTAAGGAAGGGACTTACGCCTCGCTGCGGATGCCCAGCGGTGAGATCCGTCGCGTCGACGTGCGCTGCCGCGCCACCGTTGGCGAGGTCGGCAACGCCGAGCAGGCCAACATCAACTGGGGTAAGGCCGGGCGGATGCGCTGGAAGGGCAAGCGCCCATCCGTGCGTGGCGTGGTGATGAACCCCGTCGACCACCCGCACGGTGGTGGTGAGGGCAAGACCTCCGGTGGCCGTCACCCGGTCAGCCCGTGGGGCAAGCCCGAGGGGCGTACCCGCAAGAGCCACAAGACCAGCGACAAGCTCATCGTCCGGCGCCGGCGCACCGGCAAGAAGCACGGGCGGTAGCGCGCGGTGACAATGCAGAGCGCGAAGCGCGATGAGGAAGAACCGCGCAATTGGGGAAGTCGAGGAGTTAGAAAATGCCACGCAGCCTGAAGAAGGGCCCGTTCGTCGACGACCATCTGTTGAACAAGGTCGACGTGCAGAACGAGAAGAACACCAAGCAGGTCATCAAGACCTGGTCGCGTCGGTCGACCATCATTCCCGACTTCATCGGTCACACCTTCGCCGTCCACGACGGACGCAAGCACGTGCCGGTGTTCGTTACCGAGGCGATGGTGGGCCACAAGCTGGGTGAGTTCGCGCCTACCCGCACCTTCAAGGGACACATCAAGGACGACCGGAAGGCCAAGCGGCGATGAGCGCCCCGACTGAATTTCCTTCTGCGGTAGCCAAGGCACGGTTCGTGCGGGTATCGCCGACCAAGGCGCGCCGGGTGATCAACCTGGTGCGCGGCAAGTCGGTGTCAGAGGCGCTGGACATCCTGCGCTGGGCGCCGCAGGCGGCGAGCCTGCCGGTGGCCAAGGTCATCGCGAGCGCGGCGGCCAACGCGCAGAACAACAACGGCTTGGACCCGGCGACGCTGGTGGTGGCCTCCGTCTGCGCCGACGACGGTCCGACCGCCAAGCGGATCCGTCCGCGCGCCCAGGGCCGCGCTTTCCGGATTCGCCGGCGCACCAGCCACATCACCGTGGTGGTGGAAAGCCGGCCGACCAAGGACGGGCGCGGTTCACAATCGGCGAGCACGGCTCGCGCGCGCCGTGCGCAGGCCAGTAAGGCCGCCGCCACGAAGGCACCGGCCAAGAAGGCGACCGCAACGGCCGAGAAGGTAACGGCTGAGAAGGCGCCGGCCAAGAAGGCTGCCGCCGAGAAAGCGCCCGCAAAGAAGGCGCCCGCAAAGAAGGCATCCGCCGCGAAGTCCACTGGGACTGACGCGACTTCGGAAGCGAAGGGAGGCTCGCAGTAGTGGGCCAGAAGATCAATCCACACGGATTCCGCCTCGGTATCACGACCGACTGGAAGTCCCGGTGGTATGCGGACAAGCAGTATGCGGAGTACGTCAAGGAGGACGTGGCGATCCGCCGGCTGCTGTCCAGCGGTTTGGAACGCGCCGGCATTGCCGACGTGGAGATCGAGCGCACCCGCGACCGAGTTCGGGTGGACATCCACACCGCCCGGCCGGGTATCGTCATCGGCCGCCGCGGCACCGAGGCTGACCGCATCCGCGCGGATCTGGAGAAGTTGACCGGCAAGCAGGTCCAGCTCAACATCCTCGAGGTGAAAAACCCTGAGTCGCAAGCCCAGTTGGTAGCCCAGGGCGTCGCGGAGCAGTTGAGCAACCGTGTGGCGTTCCGCCGCGCGATGCGCAAGGCCATCCAGTCGGCCATGCGTCAGCCCAACGTCAAGGGCATCCGGGTGCAGTGCTCGGGCCGTCTCGGCGGCGCGGAGATGAGCCGTTCGGAGTTCTACCGCGAAGGCCGCGTTCCGCTGCACACGTTGCGCGCCGACATCGACTACGGCCTGTACGAAGCCAAGACCACCTTCGGCCGTATCGGCGTGAAGGTCTGGATCTACAAGGGCGACATCGTTGGTGGCAAACGCGAACTCGTCGCTCCTTCCGCCGCCGGTGCCGAACGGCCCCGTCGCGAACGGCCGTCGGGCACCCGTCCGCGCCGGAGCGGTGCCGCGGGCACGACGGCGACCAGCACCGAGGCCGGACGAAGCGCACTGGGTGCCGCTGAAGACACCGCGGCTTCTGCCCCACCGGCCGCGCCGCCGGCTGACGAGCCGGCTCTTGAGACGCAGAGTACGGAGAGCTGAATCATGTTGATTCCCCGCAAGGTCAAGCACCGAAAGCAGCATCATCCGCGGCAACGCGGGATCGCCAGCGGCGGCACCCAGGTGAGTTTCGGTGACTACGGCATCCAGGCGTTGGAGCATGCCTACGTCACCAACCGGCAGATCGAGGCAGCTCGTATTGCCATCAACCGGCACATCAAGCGTGGCGGCAAGGTGTGGATCAACATCTTCCCGGATCGTCCGTTGACCAAGAAGCCGGCGGAAACCCGAATGGGTTCCGGTAAGGGCTCGCCCGAGTGGTGGATCGCCAACGTCAAGCCGGGTCGCATTCTCTTTGAGCTCAGCTTCCCGAATGAGGGGGTCGCACGGGAGGCGTTGACCCGAGCAATTCACAAGCTGCCGATCAAGGCACGCATCGTTACCCGAGAGGACCAGTTCTGATGGCAGTGGGAATTTCCCCTGGCGAACTGCGCGAGCTCACCGACGAGGAGCTGATCGCGCGGCTACGCGAATCCAAGGAAGAGCTGTTCAACCTGCGTTTCCAGATGGCGACCGGTCAGCTCAGCAACAATCGTCGGCTCCGCACGGTGCGCCAGGAGATCGCACGCGTCTACACCGTGCTACGTGAACGTGAACTCGGCCTGGCCACGGGCCCCAATGGTGCTGAAACTGAGGATTCGTAATGGCAGAAGCGAAAACCCCTGCGAAGAAGGCGGCCAAGGCCCCGGCCAAGTCCGCTCCGAAAGCCGCCGCCGCGAAAGAAACGGCGGGCAGCGCAAAGGGCCCCAAGCACACGCCGAGCACTCCGAAGCCGCGCGGTCAGCGTAAGACCCGTATCGGTTACGTGGTGAGCAACAAGATGCAGAAGACCATCGTCGTCGAGTTGGAAGACCGTGTCCGGCACCCGCTGTACGGCAAGATCATCCGGACCACCAAGAAGGTCAAGGCGCACGACGAGAACGGCATCGCCGGGATCGGCGACCGCGTCTCGTTGATGGAGACTCGTCCGCTCTCGGCAACCAAGAGGTGGCGGCTCGTCGACATCCTCGAGAAAGCCAAGTAAGCGCCCGAAGTGAACACTCGCTCGAATCTTTCGCAGCCTTTCAATAGCCCCCGGAACCTGTAATGTTTTGGGGGCTTTTGGATTCCCGCGTCAGCCGTCAGCTTCGCGGTATAGGCTTCATCCGGTATCCCGGGGGTCCACCACGAGAGTGAGGCCGGCGATGACGACTGAGTTCAGCGGCAAGATCGAATTGGATATCCGTGATTCGGAGCCGGATTGGGGTCCGTACGCCGCACCGACCGCGCCGGAGAACTCGCCGAACATCCTCTACCTCGTCTGGGACGACACCGGTATCGCGACTTGGGACTGCTTCGGCGGCCTGGTCGAGATGCCGGCGATGACGCGCATCGCCGAGCGTGGCGTGCGGTTGTCGCAGTTCCACACCACGGCACTGTGCTCACCGACCAGGGCGTCACTGCTGACCGGTCGCAACGCGACCACTGTGGGCATGGCCACCATCGAAGAATTCACCGATGGTTTTCCCAACTGCAACGGCCGGATTCCGGCCGACACCGCATTGCTCTCCGAGGCACTCAACGAGCGCGGCTACAACACCTACTGTGTCGGCAAGTGGCATCTGGTGCCGCTGGAAGAGTCGAACATGGCGTCGACCAAGCGGCACTGGCCGACATCCCGCGGCTTCGAACGCTTCTACGGATTCCTGGGCGGAGAGACCGATCAGTGGTATCCCGACCTGGTTTACGACAACCACCCGGTCAACCCGCCCGGCACACCCGAGGACGGCTACCACCTGTCGAAGGACATCGCCGACAAGACTATTGAATTCATCCGCGACGCCAAGGTGATTGCGCCGGACAAGCCGTGGTTCAGTTATGTATGCCCCGGCGCCGGACACGCCCCGCATCACGTCTTCAAAGAATGGGCCGACAAGTACGCCGGCAAGTTCGACATGGGCTACGAGCGCTACCGCGAGATCGTGCTGGAAAAGCAGAAGGCGTTGGGGATAGTTCCGCCGGACACCGAATTATCGCCCGTCAACCCGTATCTCGACGTCAAGGGACCCAACGGCGAGCCGTGGCCGTTGCAGGACACGGTGCGGCCGTGGGACTCGCTCGCCGACGAAGAGAAGGAGCTGTTCAGCCGGATGGCCGAGGTGTTCGCCGGCTTC
>DASQSQ010000016.1:0-6389 GCA_035642315.1 Mycobacterium sp. | reverse complement strand
GTGTGCATTTCGTCGCAGGCGGGCTGCGGCATGGCGTGCCCGTTCTGCGCCACCGGCCAGGGCGGTCTGACTCGAAACCTGTCGACTGCCGAGATTCTCGAGCAAGTACGCGGGGCAGCCGTGACGCTGCGCGACGACTGGGGCGACCGGCTGTCCAACGTGGTGTTCATGGGCATGGGGGAGCCGCTGGCCAACTACGCCAGGGTGCTCGCGGCCGTGCGCGGGATCACGGCAGGTTTCGGAATCTCGGCGCGATCGGTGACGGTGTCGACGGTCGGACTGGCCCCGGCAATCCGCAAACTCGCCGACGAACGGCTCGGAGTCACGTTGGCGCTGTCACTGCATGCCCCCGACGACGAGCTGCGCGACACGCTGGTGCCGGTCAACAACCGGTGGAAGATCAGCGAAGCGCTGGACGCCGCCCGCTACTACGCCGACGTCACCGGTCGACGGGTTTCGGTGGAATACGCCCTGATCCGCGACGTCAACGACCAACCGTGGCGGGCAGACCTGCTGGCCAAGCGGCTACATCGCGCGCTCGGCCCGCTGGTGCATGTGAACCTCATTCCGCTGAACCCCACACCCGGTAGCGAGTGGGACGCCAGCCCCAAACCCGCGGAGCGCGAGTTCGTCCGGCGGGTCCGCGCGGGCGGCGTGCCCTGCACGGTGCGCGACACCCGTGGCCGCGAGATCGCCGCTGCCTGCGGCCAACTGGCCGCAGATAGCTCAGCCGGCTGAGCCACCGGCTTGAACCGTACGAGGGTGATCTACGTCAACCTTTGTGTAGGTCAGCAAAGGAACGAGGATATGAGAATCCAACAGTTGCTCGGAAAATTGGCGCTCGGCGTGGCCGCGGCCGCCTTGGTGTTCGGGCTGAGCAGTGCGCCGCGGGCGGTGGCGGCCGACGATCGTTTGCAGTTCAGCGGGACCACACTGTCCGGTGCGCCCTTCAACGGCGCAGCCTTACAGGGCAAGCGCGCTGTGCTGTGGTTCTGGACACCGTGGTGTCCGTTCTGCAACGCCGAAGCGCCCGGTCTCAGCCAAGTGGCCGCCGCTAATCCTGCGGTCACCTTCGTGGGCGTCGCCGCGCATTCCGACGTCGGGGCGATACAGAACTTCATCTCGAAGTACCACCTGAACTTCACCACGCTCAATGACGCCGATGGTTCGATCTGGGCGCGTTACAACGTGCCGTGGCAGCCGGCGTGGGTGTTCTACAACTCAGATGGCACGTCCGCGTTTGTGAACAACCCGACTTCGGCGATGTCTCAGCCGGAGCTCTCCGGACGGGTGGCGGCGCTTAACTAGTCCTCCGGTAGTCGACGCAATGGACCAAGGCCTAGTCAGCTTGGCGTTCGCCGCCGGACTGGTCGCGGCGCTGAATCCATGCGGGTTTGCCATGCTGCCCGCCTACCTCGTGCTGGTAATACGCGGGGAGGGAACGCCGACGGGATTGGCCGCGGTCGGGCGGGCCTTGGCGGCCACGGCCGGGATGGGCCTTGGCTTTTTGACGGTGTTCGGGCTGTTCGGGGCGCTCACCATATCGGCGGGCGAAACCGTGCAGCGGTATCTGCCGTATCTGGTCGTGGTGATCGGCATTGTGCTTGTCGCCCTGGGGATTTGGCTGCTGCTCGGGCGCGAGCTGACGCTGTTGACGCCCCGGCTTCCGGGCGGGCGACGGGCTCCGACAGCCCGGCTCGGGTCGATGTATGGCTACGGCGTGAGCTATGCAATCGCCTCGTTGTCGTGCACTGTCGGCCCATTTCTGGCGGTCACCGCCGCGGGCCTGCGCCGCGGCTCGCTGATCGGGAGCGCGTCGGTCTACCTTGCCTACATCGCGGGTCTCACCCTGGTCGTCGGCGTGCTGGCGGTCGCCGCCGCGCTCACGAGTTCGGCGGTGGTGAATCGCCTGCGGCGATTCTTGCCGTACGTCGGTCGGATCAGCGGCGCGCTGCTGGTGATCGTTGGGTTGTACGTGGGCTATTACGCCTTCTACGAGATCCGGCTGCATACCGCCCACGGCCTGCCGTCCGACACGTTCCTCGCAGCAGCCGGCCGCGTCCAGGGTTCGCTCGCCGGCTGGGTGCACCAGCACGGCGCCTGGCCGTGGGTGCTGACGCTCGCCGCGCTGGTGGCGTGTGCGCTGGTAGGCGCCCTGTACCGACGGGCACGGCGTAGCTGACCACGGCGCGCACCAGATTGATGCTTGTGGTGACATCAAAATGATGTCACCATGACACCATGGATTTGCAGCCGTACGTAGACGCGGTACGCCACGAGTTGAACGTGGCCGCCGCGGCCGGCGGCGCTGAGGCGCAGGCGCTGGCCGATCGGCTCAGCGCGCCACTGGAGTCGGCGATACGGCTGGCCCTGCTGGAAGCGCTCTCGGCGGCCGTCGAAGAGATCACCAGCGAACTCGCCCCGCGTTCGGTGGAGGTCCGGTTGCGTGGCCGCGACCCCGAGTTCGTCGTCAGCGCCCCCCTCGACGAGCCGCCGGCACAGCAGCCCTTAGGGCAGTTCGACGTCGCGTTCGGCGACGACGACGGCGGCACGTGGCGAATCACGCTGCGGCTCCCGGAAAGTCTGCGGGCCGCGGTCGAAGCCGCGACGCGTCACGACGGATCGTCGCTGAACGCCTGGCTGGTTCGCGCGGTCGCGGCGGCCGTCCAGTCCAAAGCCGGCCGGGCCGCACCCGGCAACGCCCGGCAAGTAACCGGCTGGGTGCGCTAGCACCCGTATCGAAGGAGAAACCGATGCCCACTTTTGCCACTCCTGAGCCCATCGCGGTGCGCGTCGAGGCCGCGGCCGGATCGGTCCGACTCACCGCGACCGATCGCGACGACACGGTCGTTACGGTGCGCGCGCACGACGAGTCGCGCACTGCCGACGTGCGTGCGGCGGACCAGACCCAGGTCTATTACGACAACCGCAAGCTGACGGTGTCCGCGCGGCGCGGCTTCGCGCTGTTCCGCGGCGGCGCGGTCGACATCGACATCGCGCTGCCCTCGCGGTCCAGGCTGAGAGCGTCGGTGGCATCGGCCGACCTGCGCACGCAGGGCGGACTCGCCGACTGCAAGATCGCGTCGGCCAGCGGCGACGTCGACCTCGATGTGGTCGACGGAAATCTCAAGGCGGCCACCGCTTCTGGCTCGGTCATCGTGCATGCGGTCGCCGGCAACGCGTCGGTGGCGACGGCGTCCGGCAACGCGACGATAGGTGAGGTCGACGGAGATCTGGTGTTCAAGGCGGCCAGCGGCGACCTCAGCGTCGCGCGGTTGTCCGGCGGCCTGCGCGCGCAGACGGCGTCCGGATCGGTCGCCGTCACGACCGCGGTACGCGGCGCGATCTCGGCGTCTACCAGCAGCGGTGAGGTCGGGGTCGGGGTCGTCGAAGGCACCGCCGCCCGATTGGATTTGATCACCGGCTCAGGCGCCGTCACCAACCTGCTGGAATCTGCCGACGGACCGGCCGAGGGCGACGACACCCTGCTCATTCACGTGCGCACCGGCTCCGGAGACATCGACATCCACCGAGCGGTAGCGACGCACAGCACCGCCGGCTGAGCTGGCTACCTGAGCCAGCCGCGGCGCCGGCCCCACCAGTCGCGCACGACGAAGAAGAGCGCCAGCGCGGCGAAGCCGATGCAGTACAGGTTCTCGATGCGGCCGACGTGATTGCCGTCCAGAAACATCAGCAACAAGAAGACGATGAGCAGGCCAACGATGTGCCAGTTGCGGTGGTTGATCTTGCTCCAGCCCCAGGCCGCGGACGGCACATCGGCGACGTCAACCCCGTTGGTGCGCTCCACCTCGGTACCGGCCACGACAACTCCTAGGGTTGGGATCGGGATGCCTGCACATTTTGGCACATCACAATTCGTCGGGCTCGTCGGCGGCGCGGCACAATAAGTGGGTGAGCCCCCATGTCGACGGACGGAGCCTCAAGACCCTGGTGCTGGGCAGTACCGGCTCCATCGGCACCCAGGCGCTGGACGTCATCGCCGCCAACCCGGATCGCTTCGAGCTGGTCGGCCTGGCCGCCGGCGGCGCGAACCCGGACCTGCTCGCGCGGCAGCGTGCCGAGACCGGCGTCACCAACATCGCCGTCGCCGACGAGCGCGCAGCGCACACCGTCGGCGACGTCACCTACCAGGGGCCCGACGCGGTCACTCGGCTGATCGAGAACACTGAGGCCGACGTCGTGCTCAATGCGCTGGTCGGGGCTCTGGGCCTGCAGCCGACGCTGACCGCGCTGGCCTCGGGCGCCCGGCTGGCCCTGGCGAACAAGGAATCGCTGATCGCCGGCGGACCGCTGGTGTTGCAGGCGGCCCGGCCCGGCCAGATAGTGCCGGTGGACTCTGAACACTCCGCGCTGGCCCAATGCTTGCGCGGCGGCTCCCCGGACGAGGTCGCCAAGCTGGTGCTTACCGCGTCGGGCGGGCCGTTCCGCGGCTGGTCGGCCGCCGACCTCGAACACGCCACGCCCGAGCAGGCCGGCGCCCATCCGACCTGGTCGATGGGGCCGATGAACACGCTGAACTCGGCGTCGCTGGTCAACAAGGGACTCGAATTGATTGAGGCCCATCTGCTTTTCGGCATCCCGTACCGGCGGATCGACGTCGTCGTGCACCCGCAGTCGATCGTGCATTCCATGGTCACGTTCACCGACGGTTCGACGATTGCGCAGGCCAGCCCGCCGGATATGAAACTGCCGATCGCGCTGGCGCTGGGCTGGCCGGCCCGAGTGCCCGGCGTGGCCGCGCCCTGCGATTTCTCCGCCGCGTCGAGCTGGGAGTTCGAGCCGCTGGACAACCGGGTCTTCCCGGCCGTCGAACTGGCCCGTCAGGCCGGCGAGACGGGCGGCTGCATGACCGCCGTCTACAACGCCGCCAATGAAGAGGCGGCCGAGGCCTTCCTGGCCGGCCGGATCAGTTTCCCGGCGATCGTGCGCACGATTGCCGACGTGCTGAGCGCCGCCGACCAGTGGGCCGCCGAACCCGCTACCGTGGAGGATGTACTCGACGCGCAGCGCTGGGCCCGCGAAAAGGTCCGGCAGGCCGTCACACAGGAGGTTTTACCAACCCGATGATGTTCGTTATCGGCATCGTGCTGTTCGCCCTCGCCATCCTGATTTCGGTGGCGCTGCACGAATGCGGTCACATGTGGGTCGCCCTTGGCACCGGGATGAAGGTGCGCCGCTATTTCGTGGGCTTCGGGCCGACGCTGTGGTCGACCCGACGCGGCGAGACCGAGTACGGCGTCAAGGCCATTCCGGCCGGCGGGTTCTGCGACATCGCCGGCATGACGTCGGTCGAGGAACTTGCGCCCGACGAGCATGACCGGGCCATGTACAAGCAGAAGACCTGGAAGCGCGTCGCGGTGTTGTTCGCCGGCCCGGGCATGAACTTCGTCATCGGCTTTGTGTTGATCTACGCCATCGCGGTGTTCTTTGGACTGCCGAACCTGCACCCCACCGCGGTTATCGGCCAAACTGCTTGTGCGGCGTCGGAACTCAAGCAGGGACAGTTCGAGAAGTGCACCGGCGACGGGCCGGCGGCCGTCGCCGGGATCCGAGCCGGCGATGTGGTGGTCAAAGTCGGCGACACCCCGGTCACCGACTTCTCCGACATGGCCGCCGCGGTGCAAAAGCTGCACGGCACCGTCCCGATCGAGATCAAGCGCGACGGCCAGACGATGACCAAGTACGTCGACATCGCCCAGCGGCAGCGCTGGGTCACCGACGGCAAAGGCGGCACGAAAGAAGCGACGATCGGGGTCATGGGTGTCGTGGGCTCGGCACCCGGGCCCACGCAGTACAACGTGATCACAGCGGTGCCGGCCACCTTCAGCTTCACCGGCAACCTGTCGGTGATGCTGGGCAAGTCGCTGGTCGCCATCCCGACCAAAATCGGTGCGCTGGTCCACGCGATCGGCGGCGGGGAGCGTTCGCTCGATACGCCGATCAGCGTCGTCGGCGCCAGCATCATCGGCGGCGACACCGTCGACCACGGCGTCTGGATGGCGTTCTGGTTATTCCTGGCGCAGCTCAACTTCATCCTGGGCGTCATCAACCTGCTGCCGTTGCTGCCGTTCGACGGCGGACACATCGCCATCGCGGTGTACGAGAAGCTGCGCAACATGATCCGGTCGGCGCGCGGCAAGGTCGCGGCAGCGCCGGTCAACTACCTCAAGCTGATGCCCGCAACGTACGTAGTCTTAGTGCTGGTGGTCGGTTACATGCTGTTGACGGTCACCGCCGACGTCGTCAACCCGATCAGACTGTTCCAGTGAGGCCATGAGAACTAGAAAGGAAGCGTAGGCAAACCGTGACCACAGGTCTGGGTATGCCGGCGGCCCCGGCGCCCAAGCTGGCGCCACGACGCAAGACGC
>DASQSQ010000015.1:0-2424 GCA_035642315.1 Mycobacterium sp. | reverse complement strand
TTGGGATGCATGACCAAGAGGTTCTCCGCCTCCTGGGGATAGATGTTCACCCCGCCCGAGACGATCATGAACGTAGATCGGTCGGTGAGGTACAGGTAACCGTCTTCGTCGACGTAGCCCATGTCGCCCAACGAACGCCAGCCGCGGTCGTTGGACACCGACGCCGTCTTGGCCGGGTCCTTGAAGTACTCGAAGGAGGGTCCACCTTCAAAGTAAAGCTCGCCGGACTCCCCCACCGGAAGCTCTTGTCCATCCTCGCCGACCACGTGCACCGGGGCCATCGGTATGCCCACCGAACCCGGATGGGCGAGCCACGCTAAAGGCCCGATAGTAGTTCCCGCGAACCCCTCAGTGCCCCCGTAGTATTCGTGGATGATCGGGCCGAACCACTTCATCATCTGATGCTTGACGTCCACCGGGCATGGGGCGGCCGCATGGATCACACATTTCAGGCTCGAGACGTCGTATTTCTCCCGCACGGCCTCGGGCAACTTGAGCATCCGCACGAACATCGTCGGCACGAACTGCGCGTGGGTGACTCGGTGGGTTTCGATCAAGCGCAGCACGGCTTCCGCGTCGAACTTGGGCATGATGATCGCCGCGGCGCCAGCCCGGTTGACGGCCATCGTGTAGTTCACCCCGGCGGCGTGGTACGTCGGTGCCGGCGACAGATACACGCTGGCGGGGCTCATGCCGTACTTATGGGTCAACGCCATTTCGAGCACCGACTGCGCCCACGAGCCGTTCCCGTCGGTCGGTAGCGACCGGCGAACCGCCTTGGGCCGTCCGGTGGTGCCCGACGAATACAGCATTTCCGACCCGTCCGACGCCCGCGGTGCAGCACCGGCCGTCGCCACGGCGTCGTCGTAGGACTGCCAGCCGGCCAGGTCGCCTCCCACCGCGATGTGAACGCCGACGGCAGCGTTCACACGGCGCAGATGCGCCGCGAGATCGCCCATCGACGCGTCGACGAATACCGCTTTGGCGTCGGAGTCGTCGATAACGTAAGCGACTTCGTCGGGAGTGAAGTGGGTGTTGACCGCGGTGTAGTACAGACCCGAAAGCTGGCAGCCCCAGGTGATTTCGAAGAACTCGGGCCGGTTCGGCAACAGCAGGGCCACGCCGTCGCCACGGCGCAACCCGGCATCGTGCAGCACCGCGGCGACCCGTTGGCTGCGCGCGTATAGCTCGCCGAACGAGACCGTGTCGCCATCGCCGATGATGAGGGCCGGCGACTCTGCGGCGCTGCTCGCGTGATCGGCGATGTTCACGAAAAAGCCTAAGTCGTTGCCGCGCCGTCGGTCTGTGCGGCGGCCGCGGCTTGGCGCCGGGCCTGCTCGGACGGCAGCACCTTGTCCTTGAACACTGTCTGGATCAGCTCCTGCACGTCCTTGCTGATCGAGGCGAGCGCGACCAAATCGTTGGAGCTCTGCCAGTGCACCCGCATGCCCATCAGCTCCCAAGCCCGTTTGAGGTTGGCCTTGGTCGCCAACAGCGTGGTCATCGGCGCCTGGGCGATGTGCCGGGCGATGGCCTCGACCCTCGCGTCGAGCTGATCAAGCGGAACCACCTCGTTGACCAGCCCGACCTCGAGCGCCTTCTTGGCGTCGATGACCTCGGCGAGGTAAAGGTAGTACGCCGCGCGCCGCCAGTTCATGAAAACCCAGGGCTCGATGGAGCATTCACCCGAGGGCATGCCGAAACCCTGCAACGGCGGGTAGGAGAAGTAGGCGTCCTCGGAGGCGATCACGATATCGGTGGTCAGGCCGTAGTGGGTGCCCCCACCGACGCAATAGCCGTGCACCTGCGCGATCGTCGGCTTGGAGAACTCCCACAGGTTCAGGATGGGCTTGACGAACAGGTCGGTCTGCGGCTTCCACGGCGTGCCCATGACTTGTGCGCCCTTGACGAATTCCGGGTAGTCGACCGCGTTGTTGCCGATCGCATGCCCCGAGCAGAATCCCTTGCCGTTGGCCTTCAGAATCAAAACCTTGATGTCGTAGTCCCGGTCGGCGTCGAGCAGTGCGGCGTCGACTTCCTCGGCCAGCTTCTGGTCCTGGGCGTTGGCCTTCTCCGGCCAGTTCAACGTGACCTTGGCGATGGCCCCCTCTTTTTGGTAGATGATTCGTTCGCGGGTTTCGTTAAGGTCCATGTTTGCTTGCCCTTTCGTTATGACGTAATGACGCCGATTTCGGCGCCGATGTCGTAGGTGGTTCCGACCCGGCCCGTCCATTGCACGGTGCCCGAGGCGCCGGCTTCGATTTCCTGTTCCACCTTTTCGGTGGCAATCACATAGATCGGCGTGCCCTCTTCGACGTGTTGCCCGGCATCGACCAGAAAGTCGGTCAGCTCGGCTTCGGAGACGGCCACCGACACCCGCGGTATGCGAATGACGAAGTCAACCACGGACTTTAGCCTTCGCCA
>DASQSQ010000014.1:0-11622 GCA_035642315.1 Mycobacterium sp. | reverse complement strand
GATGCGGCTACCCGGACGGTCAGCGGCGCCGCCGAACTTGCTGCCGGCTTACTTCGGCCCAACACCGAATCGTCGCTGGTGGGGCCGGTTACCGCGATGCGACGCTACCGGGCGGTGCGCGTCCCTCTCGCTGACATCGAGCAGGTCTGCGACAAGTTCGACGTGACCATCAACGACGTAGCGCTGACCGCGATCACCGCGGGCTTCCGCTCGGTGTTGCTGCGTCGCGGCGAGGAACCGCGGGCGGAGTCGCTGCGCACCCTGGTGCCGGTCTCGGTGCGCTCACCCGACACTCTCGACAAGCCGGGTAACCGTCTCTCGGTCATGCTGCCGTATCTGCCCGTCGAGCAGCACGACCCGATTCAGCAACTGCGCATCGTGCACAGCCGGATGACGCGGGCCAAGCAGGGCGGCCAGCGGCAAGCGGGCAACATGGCCGTGTCGGCGGCCAACTACGTCCCGTTCATGTGGTCCGCGTGGGCGATTCGATTGCTCACCCGTCTACCGCAACGCGGAATCGTCACGCTGGCAACCAATGTCCCCGGGCCACGCCGCCAGTTGCAGATGATGGGCAACAGGGTCGCGAGCCTGCTGCCGATTCCACCGATCGCGCTGCGGTTGCGCACCGGCATCGCGGTGTTGAGCTACGCCGACGAGCTGGTGTTCGGCATCACCGCCGACTACAACTCAGGAGCCGACGTCGACGAACTGGCCAAAGGCATCGAAAAGGCTGTCACCCGTTTGGAAATGCTCAGCGAAGACTCGGTCTTGCTGTTCGCCAACAAATCGGTCTGAACGCGACTCTTTTCCCAGCTCAGCTGACGGCCCTGGCCGACCGCACCGCGAGGTCGCATACCTGCCGCATCCCGTCTTCGTGTCCGTGTCGGCTTTGACATCCGATGCTGATCCGGATGGCTTTGTCGACCAACACGGTCCATCGGATGTCGTGAGCAGACCGGACCTCGCGATAGGTCACCGCCGGACGGCCGGCAACATTGCCGGTCGGGTTGAAGTCGACGAATACGCCGGTCGGTTCGGCGTCGATCGCTTGTTTCAGAGAATCGGCAGTGGCGCTCAGGGATTCGAGGGCGACTCGCGACTGCGTCACGTGCAGTGACATCTCGGGATCCGACGGCGACGTGACCTGCACACGCGCTGAACCGGGTCCGGCTACGACGCGCTGCGTCGGCCATTGCGCGGGAACCTCGAGGGCCACGCGACCTTCCACCAGGAACGTAGTTGGAACGCCGTCGCCCGCGGGCGCGCCGCGCCGGACCGACGCGAGCACGCCGAGCACCGCTACCACAGCGACGGTGGAGAGTACGGCCAGTGCCAGCGCCCAGTGACGACGATAATGGCGCCCCGCAACGTGAGACTCGCAGCTGCTGTCTTCATCCTGAATGATCTGAGCAACGCATGTTTTCAACCGCGCGTCGTCGACTACCAGTACCGCGCCGATCCCGCCGCTAGCGTGCAAGCCGTCGGCGATCCTCGCCGCCAACCCGCCGGCCTCGGCGACCGTGCTCGGCGCATCAATCAGTGCCACCGCAGTCACGTCAGACGTCATCTCGAGCACGGAACGTACAACCGCCTCGACGACACGCTGGGGCTCTCCGCACCGGCTCTCGGCGACCACTGTAGAGCCGGTGATCGCCACAAAGCAGTCCGCGATTTCCACAACCACCGTCGTGCGCTGCGCGTGGCGCGGGCATGCCTGGGTCAGCAGCCAGGACCGCGGCCGCGTCACCACCTGACCCGCGAGTACCTGTGCCGCCGCGCCGGCCACATCGACGCGCGCCGGCGCCCACCACGACGGGTGAACGACGATCACACGTTCAGGGCTTCCGCAGTCCAAGGACCCCAGCACCATTCGCCACAGCGAGGCGACAGTGACCGGACGCAGGTCGACCAGGGTTACCGGATCGTCGATGCTGTCGAACGCGGCCCTAACCATCTCATCGTCAGCGACTGCATCTCCGCCGCAACATAGTTGGCGGATGACCTTCGGGCCGACCTCGACTACGTGCGTGCTCACGGCGGCGGGCTCCAGGCGACCTGCACGAGCTGTGAGTCGCCTTGACGTGCGATCAGCGTGCCGCGGCCGGGCGGCATCGGCGACTGGCGCACCGATCCAATCATCAGGCCATCGTCCGGGCTTCCGCTCATGAGTAGGGTCAAACAGCCGGCATCGCGCAACGCGGCGAGGAGCGGTTCGAACATCGCGCGAGCGGCGCCGCCGCTGCGGCGTGCCAGCACCAGGTGCAGGCCTAGGTCCTTAGCCTCGGGTAAAAATTCCAACAGCGGCATCAGCGGATTGGCCCGATCGGTGGCGATCAGGTCGTAATCATCAATCAGGACATAGATCTCGGGCCCCGACCACCAGGACCGAGAACGCAATTGCGTCGGTGTAACGTTCGAAGGCGCCTCCCTTCCGCGCAGCCGGTCGGCGAGGCTTGGCAGTACGGCGTTGACCGCATTCGCCGACGCCAGGTATCCACCGAGGTGTTCGGACTCGGGCTCGAGGACGCCGAGGAGTGATCGCCGAAAATCAACGATGAACAATTGGGTCTGGGCGGCGGTCGTGGTCCGCAAGAGTTCACGGCAAATGGTGCGCAATGAGGCCGTCTTCCCACATTCGCCGTCCCCGAAGACGAGAAGATGCTGATGGCATTCGAAGTCAATTGCTACCGAGCGTAATTCGCTCTCTTCGAGACCGATTAGGATCTCGTTGTCTTGTCCGGCGACCGCCCGCTCAACCACGCTGAGCTGATCGACGTGCGCAGGTAGTAATGGTATCGGAGGTGCAGTGAACTCAGTATGCCGGTCTCGCAGTAATTCCCCGCCGGCGCTGTCCAGCCGAGGCAGGGCGATCACCGTGTGCAGCCCGTCGCCCGACAGCCCCCGCCCCGGGTTGCCCTCCGGAACTTGCTGAGCACGCCGACGGTCGAATTCGGAGTCCGCGGGATCGCCGAGCCGCAATTCGATTCGGGTCGCGATCTGATCCTTGAGCGCGGGACGAATCTCCGCCCATCGCGACGCCGATATCACGACATGCACACCGAATGAGAGTCCTTGAGCGGCAAGGCTGGTAATCGGTGCCTCGATTGTTTCGAATTCCCGGCGCAGGGTTGCCCACCCGTCGACAACCAAGAAGACATCACCAAAGCGGTCACATATCGGATCCCGCTGCGCCACGAGTTGGCGATACTGCGCCATCGATTCGATCCCGTGGTCGCGGAAGCTCGCTTCGCGAGACCGGATGATTGCTTCAAGCTGCGTGACCGTGCGCCGAGCCAGCTGCGCGTCCGCTCGCCCGGCGACCGAGCCGACGTGCGGCCAGTCTCGCAGCGATGTCAACAACCCACCACCGAAATCGAGACAGTAGAACTGTACCGAGCGCGGATCGTGGGTGACGGCCAGCGCGATGATCAACGTGCGCAAAGCTGTCGATTTGCCCGACTGAGGTGCTCCGACAACCGCGACATTGCCTGCCGCGCCAGACAAGTCGACGATGAGCGGCGTTCGCCGTTGCTCGAACGGACGATCGACAAGACCGATCGAAACGGTCAACGCCGGCATGGATTCGCGCAGCACGGTGTCCAGCGCCGGCGCCGCGCCGAGCGGCGGTAGCCACACCTCATGCGCGCGCGGGCCATACCCGGACAGCCGCTCCACGACCGTTTGCAGGACGGTGCGCTGATCAATGCCATCCAGGCCAACACCGTCGGCACGCGTGACCGGCCCTGCGGGTCCCGCGGTGAACAACCGAACGAGCGTCGGATTCTTGTCACCGCCCGGCAAGTCGGGCGGCTCTGAACGGCTATAAATTTTCGCATTGCACGGGCCGGAAACGTAGGCAGTCTGGAAGCGAATCAACGCATCCGTGCCGACCCGCAGATAGGCTGCACCCGGCGCGCTGGGCAGTTCATAAGCATCGGATGTGCCCAAGACAAGTCGCGATTCATTGGCCGACAATGTTTTCAGGCATACGCGGTAGGACAGATGTGATTCCAACCCGCGCAGCCTGCCCTCTTCCAGACGCTGACTGGCCAGCAGCAGATGCATCCCCAACGATCGCCCGAGTCGGCCGATTGCCGCGAAGACGTCAGCGAAATCCGGATGCTGGCTGAGCAGTTCAGAGAACTCGTCGACGATGATGAACAGCACTGGAAGCGGTGCAAATTGGGCACCCGCACGCCGTGCCCGATCGTAAGCCGCAATCCCGTCGAGGTTGCCTGCCAGACGAAGCGCTTCCTACCTGCGGTTCATTTCACCGGTCAGGGCATCGCGCATCCGAGCGACCAGGGCCAGCTTGTCGGACAAGTTGGTGATGACGGCCGCGACGTGCGGCGCCGGCTCGAGGCCGGCGAAGGTCGCACCGCCCTTGAAGTCAATGAGGGCCAGGTTGAGCTCTTCCGGCGAATGGCGGGCCATCATCCCGAGTGCGACCGTGCGCAGGAACTCCGACTTACCCGATCCGGTCGCCCCGATGCATAGTCCGTGCGGCCCCATGCCCTTCTCGGCGGCCTCCTTGATGTCGAGATCCAGCGGTACGCCCATGGCGGTCGTGCCGATCGGGACACGAAGGCGGTCGTGCGGACTTCTGCTAATCCACCGATCAGCAGGTGCGTACACGGCGAGATCGCCGATCCCGACGAGATCCTGCCAGCCCAAGGCGTTGCCCGCCGCGGCGCCGAACGCGTCCGGTCCGCCGGCCCGGTAACCGGCCAGTCTTTGCGCACACGCCAGCGCCGCGGAGTAACTCAGCTGGTCCGGGCGCGTGGGCGCGTCGTCGTGGCCGTGCAGCGCGTTCTCACTCACCTGCAGCCGCAGCACCCCCGCCGCTGCCACGCCGTCGTGGCGAGTGTCCTTCTTCAGCATGGTGACGCCGACGTCGTCACCGTCGTCGTCGTCGACAACGACCAGCAGTTGGGGAAGCCCACCGTCAGATACCAAGCCGGCGAGCGCCGTATCGGCGGCGGCCAGCGACCGGTACACCATCCGCGCAGAGCCGAGGCTGTCGTCGGCCTGCGGATGTTGGTTGTGCGGCAACCATTTCAACCAGTCCCAGTGAGCTTGGTTGCGGTCACTGACCGCAGCGGCAATCAATACCAGGCTCGGGCTGTGCAGAACGGCCAGTTGACAAATCATCGCGCGTAACAGCGCACGCGCGTGCGTCGGGTCTCCGCCGACCACCACCGCTGCTACGTCGCCCAGGTCGATGATGATGGGCGTCTCCGGGACTGTCGAGTGGGTTTGCACAAATCGACGCAGCGCGTTCACTGTCACCGGATCCAGCCGCTGCACCGTCCCGGTGGGCGGAGACACCAAACGGGTGGCAAGCTGCTGCTTTCCGGTCCCGATGCGGACGTGGCAGAAGTCCGAGTGCGCCACCCGCCGCTCCCACATCCGGCAGCCGCCCACCAGGGTCCAGAGCGTGTCAGGGTCCGGGTGACACCACACCAGCGAACAGCGCTGTGCCGCAGCGGTCTTGACCGCGGCATCGCGCAAGTCGGAAAGGTAGCCCAGGTACTCGGCGCGTTTGGCGTTGATCTCGCCGCGCTGCCGATCCGCGCCGGAGACCACCGTACCCACCGCCGACAACAGCATCATCAGCGGAAACGTCATGAACGCCGGATTGTGCCCAACCGCCGACCGGGAGAAGAAGAGCACAGCCATCATCCCCACCGTCGCGAGAGCCATTACGACGGGTAGAAAACGGGTCATCGCGTTAGTTCCCGTCGGTTGTGTCACTTCGAGTGGGGCCGCGATGACGACATCGGCCGTCTCGAATACCGGAGCGGACAGCCGTACCGGCGGCATAAATTCCGCCGCCGCAGAAAGGTCGCGTTGCCCCATGCGATTGGCACCGTAGGCGCGAGCGCAGTCAGCAGCAAGTCAGCTGTGGATCAACGCATACGCGACGCCGTGTCAACGCTTAGCGTCCCCATCGGCAAGAAAGGAGGCCGTGGTGCACCAAACGTTGGAAGCACGCCAAAGTAGCGAACCCCGTCCGACCGGCGAAGCGTTGCGGCGGGTATCGGTTCACGCCGACTCGATCCACGTCGATTTGGTGTTGTCGTCGGTAGTGCCGATCGCGTCGCTGATGCCACCGATCGTGGATACCCTCGCAGCGCAGCGTGGTCACCGTGCTCAACCCATGGCTGCACGGCATCAGCTCTCTCTTCCTGGAAGAACCGCACTCGACCCGTCGAAGACGTTGGCCCAGTTGGGAATCCGTGACGGTGCCGTCTTGATGCTGACTAGTTCGTCAACCGTCTTGACGCCGCCGCGCTTCGACGACGTGGCGGAGGCGGTATCGGTGTCGCTGTCCGCGACAGTGCGACCGTTGACCCGGCAAGCAGCCCGGCTGATCGGCGCAGTTGTAGCGAGTGGGCTGGCAGGCTCGGCCGCAGCGGTATTGATTCGAACAGCTTTTGATATCAGCGATGCCCGCCGCACCGGCTGTGCAGCGGTAGCCGCGGCGGCCGGTCTCATCGCGCTGCCGGCGGCTGTCGTTGCCTATCGAATGTTTCGCGACAGAACTGCCTCGCTCATGTTGGGTCTGACGGCCTGCGGATTCGCCGCAATCGCGGGCTTACTGGCGGTTCGAGGCGAAATCGGAGCACCGAACGCGCTCCTTGCGGCCGCCGCAACGGCGACAATAGCGGCCGCTATCCGCATAACCGGTTGCTGTACAACAGTTTTTACGGCGTTGGCCTGTTTCGCCGCACTGGAGACGGGTGCATCCATGGTGAGCGCAATTACGGGCTTGGCACTACAGGCGATCGGCGCGGCGTCCGCGGCGATATCGCTGATCTTGATCGAAGTGTCGGCGCCAGTGTCGATCATTTTGGCAGGGCTGTCGTCACAAGTGACGTCGGAGCACGAGGAGGCCGCCTCGACTCGACATCGCCTGAGCGCTCGCGCGATCCGTGCTCACAGCTGGTTAACCAGCCTGGTCGCGGCATTCTCCGCCGCGGCGGCGCTGGGAGCTATCGGCGCGGCGGCCGGATCGTACGTCGCCGGCGACCGAGCCTCGCTCGGCCTTTGGTTCGCCGCCATCACCGGGGGTGTGTTGCTGTTACGGGCGCGCTCACACCGTGACCTGGCCAGATCCGTGCAGCTCGTGCTGGCCGGAACAGTCACGCTGAGCGCCACATTCGTCATCGCGGCCGTCGCCTATCCCTCGCGTACGCCTTACCTGGCCGCCGCGTCAATGACGCTGGCCGCCGCCGCACTATGCCTCGGATTCATTACCCGACCGATGACGTTCTCTCCTATCGGGCGACGAAGCGTAGACCTGCTGGAGTATCTCGCCCTGGCCGTCATCGTGCCGCTAGCGTGCTGGATCTGCGGTGCTTACAGCACTGCGCGTGGCATGAACCTGCTATGACCGCAGCGCATTCCAGAGCGGTCCGGTATGCGATGGCGATGGCAATCGCCGCACTGTCCCAATCCGGGGTACCAACTGCACGCGCGGTCTCTCCGCCGCCGATCGACAGCAGCCGATTACCTGAGCCGGCGCGGGCACGACCAACGCAGCCCACCGTGCAGCGGGAGATCTGCGCAGTGCCGTCGATGAGTCCCGATGCAGACCGGGCGAACGCCTCGGGCCAACTCTCCGGACTTGACCTGCCACAGGTTTGGCAGCTGACACGTGGTTCGGGCCAACGGGTCGCTGTCATCGACACGGGGGTTGCGCCGCACGCTCGACTGCCGCACACGGCGGCCGGCGGGGACTATGTGTTCACCGGTGACGGCACCCAGGATTGCGACGGACACGGAACCGCCGTGGCCGGGATTATCGCCGCCGCACCGGATCCGCATCATTCGGATGGTTTCGGCGGCGTGGCCCCGGGTGCCGGTTTGGTCAGCATCCGCCAGTCCAGTGCCAAGTTCGGCGCAGTGGCCGATCCGTCCAATTCCGGCTTCGGTGATGTCAGCACAATGGCGAAAGCCGTTCGTACCGCGGCGGATCTCGGCGCATCCATTATCAATATCTCCGCGGTTGCCTGCATTCCCACAGGCTCAGCGCTCGACGACCGCGCGCTCGGCGCAGCGCTGTCCTACGCGGTGGACGTCAAGGACGTCGTCGTGGTGGTCGCCGCCGGCAACACCGGAACCGGTCAGTGTCCCGCCCAGTCAGCGGAAGCGACGTGGGACACGGTGACGGTCGTGGTCAGTCCGGCTTGGTACGACGACTACGTGCTGACCGTCGGCTCGGTGAACGCGCGTGGCGAACCGTCGTCGTTCACCCTGGCCGGACCCTGGGTGGATGTCGCCGCACCCGGCGAGGGGGTGACATCGCTGAGTTCGTCGGGCCACGGATTGGTGAACAGCCTTGGCGGGCCTAGTGGTTCAAGCCCACTTTCCGGCACCAGCTACGCCGCCCCGGTCGTCAGCGGGTTGGCGGCCCTGATCCGATCCAGGTTCCCGAAGCTGACGGCTCGCCAAGTGATGCATCGCATCGAGGCCACCGCACATCATCCGCCAGGCGGGTGGGATCCCCGGGTCGGTGCGGGCGTTGTGGACTTCCTTGCTGCCGTCAGCACCGACCCCCCTGCCAGCCCGTCACCTCCGTCACCACGCACACCCGTGCCGATTGCGCCACCTCCGCTTCCTGCCCCGGCGAACCACGGCTCACGAGACACCGCGTTCGTTGGTGCCGCGATCCTCGGCGGCGTGCTGGCGCTGATGCTTGCCACCGCGGCCCTGACGGCCCGACTACGACGCGACTAGCGCGTTCGCCGTGCTCAATTCCGGGCCCGCGGGCAGTTTGGCTAAAACCGGCCACGGCGCCGCGATCGCCGTATCGGGCAGACCGAGGTCGTGTGCCGCATCGTCATCGTGGATCGCGAATCGCACACCGGTGTCAGTTATCAGATATCGGGTGCCGGCGCCGGGGTGGTCTCCAGACAGGCCGGTGGCGCGCACATATGCACTGCGCCCGGGCGAAAGATAGGCGGCGTCGATCGCCGGGCCCTTCCCGTCGGCCCGCGATAGCTTCACCGGTTCCTGGCCCGCCGGGATCGGTAGCCCCCCGACCAAAAACGAGATCGCCGCGAAATCTCTGCCGCCCGATGCCGCATGCCGCCAGCTGGCGCACAGTGTTGTTCCGCTGGCATTCAACGGCGACGGCGCCCGGTCAGGGAAGGTAGCCACCGCCAAGTCGCCCACGGTCGGAATCGTGCGGATGATGTCGGGTGCGACCGAGATGGCGGTGCGGGTACCTCGTGAGTCGGTGAATCGCAACAAGTCCGCGACAACCTGCCCGATGCGCTGGATCCCGTGGCCGAGAACGACGTAATACTCGTCGCCGTTGGCGCGGGAAATGCGAAGCACGCTGCCGACCAGAAACCCTGGCAAACCGGCCGGTCCCCGGCCGCCGGAATTAGGAATTTGCGGCGCTATGATGGGCGGCGCCTCGGGGACCGCATTCAGCAGCGTCGTTGACACCGCCAATGGGACCTGGCCGTCCAGCCCCAGTGCACGCACAACTGCGGGCTCACCCAAATTCACCACAGCTCGACGACCGTCATAGAGCAGGTAGGTCGAACCGCCAGAGGCCGGCCTGACCAACAGGGATTGTTCATTCGGCAGAGGACGGGACCGCGGACCCTCGGCCCGGCCAATGACGACCGTGGTACTCGGCGATGCGCCGGCGCCGGTGTCGCAGACCGTCCAGCGCGATTCGTCCTCGGCGAGTGGCATTCCCACAAATTGCGGAGCACCCGGTATGCCCAGCAGGGGTCCTCTGTTGCCACGACCCAACTCGGACTCAGGTATCGGCTGCGGGTCAGCGTTGGTTCTGACGATCAGCCTGGCCGAGGCCAGATTCAGCACCGGATGCAGGGTTTCACCGACTCGGACGTACAGCGCCCCTGACTGTTTGCCCATCACGATCGGCGCATTGTCCGCCGCCGGTTGTGGGCGCACCACGGCCAGGACCGCACATCCGGCCAGCGTGATGATCGCCAGCACCGAGCCGGTCATCAGCGACTGCATCGGCGCGCGGATCGGTTCGTTCACCCCGCGGATGCCCCTGCCAAGCAGCGCGCATTCGATACGGCGCAGCAGAAATCGGTACCCGCTGACATGCAGCCGCATAGTCGGTTGCCATTCCATCGATCCCCCGGTCCGTCGGTGTCACGATATTCCGCGGTCGCCGAGCGCTTCGCCGTCCATCCACAGCCCCGCGCTGGGCAACCGCCGAAGAGCGGCAGCGTCTTTGCGAAGATGAGTTCCGAGCCCACGCTGGACGGCAGAGTGCTGTCGTGAAGCGTGATGAACACTGCAGAGTGGCCCACGTGCTACCGCTCCGAGTGTTCGCTCCGCGATCAGGCAGGCCTCCCGTTCTTACCCAGACAGGTCCTGCAGTTCGCTTCGCGGCCGACCCGGCGCGCGCGCCCACGCGTCGACGAACTTTTGCACCGCGGCGGCGTCCCATACTGCGCCGCCACGCAGTTCGGCCAGCGGTGCCGGGAATGCCGCACTCTTGCGCAATTGATGTACACGCTGGCGGGTGATCCCGAGCTTCTCGGCAATCTCTGCAGCAGACATCAGCTCGGGCATGGTCGGCGCCTCCGCGCGGCGCGCGTGCTCGTGCTCGGTGATCACCTCAATGCCGATCGGCGCATCGATCTCAACCACATGGGTAACGTCGTCGATCGTCTTCGCTATTGCGTCGCAGATGCTCAGGCTCGCAGGCGCGTAGATCGTGACATCGATACCGCGGCCAGGGATGCGCGCAACGGAGCCGTCGATGCTTTCCAGCCGTGCCTGCCACCCATCCATGGTTTCCATCGGCGGGTCGGCGTCGTAGGTGAATGTGATGACCCAGTCGCCAGGGCTCGCCGTCATTTCGCGTCTCCCTTCCAACGTTGCGCGCGTCGTTCTTTCCTGCTCGGCGGCGGCCACGGCAGGCCCGCCCTCCTCAGGGCTACCTTCAGGTCGGCCATCCGTCGGTTCGGACGGCTTGCGGGTTGTAGAAGCGGGTATAGCCCTTCGCGTCGTCGACGACGGTCCATTGTTGGGACCGAGCCCACTTCACAATGTCTGCGATGTCGCTGTTCATGTTCCCTAATCCCTTGCGGTTCGTCAAGGGTTCTGACCTCGTCCCAGCACACAACGAAGCTGGCTGGCAGCTCATCGTTGGCAATGACGCGTCCGTCCGCCAGTCAGGCCCGGACAACCGCCGATGTGACCGTGGGCCGGTTTCTCGTTAAAATCGCCTGGTGAGCATTAACCAACGCAGTCGCTCGATGCCCCGTCTACGCTGGTCACGCGGCTTCCGATGGCTCGGCGTGGGCGCCGCCCCGCTGCTGGCCGCGGGCGTTCTGCTGGTCGCTCCGGCCGTCGTTCCGCATGCCGTCCCGTCGGCCGGCGCCGACAACTGCCCCGACGTCGCGCTGACTTTTGCCCGCGGCACCGACGAGCCGGCCGGCTTGGGCCACGTCGGCCAGTCCCTCGCCGACGACCTGCGCCAGAACACCGGCAAGAACGTCGACGCCTACCCGGTCAACTACAAGGCCAGCCTGCTGCAGTTGCACGGCGGCGACGGCGCCAACGACGCCATCAAGCACATCAAACAGGTGGCCGACAAGTGCCCCAACACCCCGC
>DASQSQ010000013.1:0-5956 GCA_035642315.1 Mycobacterium sp. | reverse complement strand
AGCCACACCCAACTGGCGACCTGGGTCGCCGACCCGGGCCACACCGCGACACCCGCCGGCAGCATCTCGACGCCGGTCGACCAGATCGCGGCCGTGCAAGTGGTTTCCGCCGACAACGGCAAGGTGCTGCTCGAGCGCTCTCTGTAGAGCCCGGTAAACCTCAGTTAGACAATAAGATTCGACCTGCGATTGCGTCATGGTGTCTGAGCGCAACGCTTGCGTGGCGAGCGGCCGTCAACTGACACCTGCTCACGCACTTAAACGTTGCGCCGTCTCGACCGAGCGGATTAGCCGCGAGCCATCCAACTGTGGAACATGCCATCCGGGTCGTAGACCGCGCGCACCTTGTCCAGCCGCGCCATGTTGGGATCGGTGATGAACGTTGCCGCACGCCGGGCCAGGTTCTCGTCGGCGAGTGAGATGCCGGTTGCCAGATGCGACATCGCCGCCATATTCGCCTGCGCCCAATCGGAAAAGCGTTCGTCGTCGGCCGGATCGTGCCAGGCCGTGTACAGCGCCAGGTAGATCTCGTCCTCGACGCCATAGACCATGTCCGTGCGGTCCGCGGACGTTTTCCAGCCGGTGAAAATGAAGTGCGACGGGTGCGGCGGCATCGTCTCGATGATCTTGCGGATTCCCGGCAACAGCTCTTCGGCCGAGGCCGACGTGAACATGTTGTCCACGCTGTATCGATGGTCTTCGGGGTATTTGGTCATCACCGCCGTATACCAGTTGGCCAAGGTTGTCGGCATGAACGGAAGGGCGACGGTCGCGCGGTCGATTACCGGGCAGGTGCCCAGGGCCGCAAGCGCTTTCGTGGCCTGCTCTTCAGTGTCGGCGAAGACCGGCGAGGCAATGGCGATGCTGGGTGCGTCAGACCCGGTTTCCGGCGCGCCGCGCGAGGTCATGATTTGCAGTTCGACCCGGTCGTCGATTTCGCCGGCAATTGAGCGCCCCCAAGTGAACACCTCGTCGGCGACGTCGATCGGGTACATGTACAGACACGTGCCAAGGACCGGCGGGCGTGGGTAGATCCGCAAGGTGAACGAGGTGACCACGCCGAAGAACCCCGGTCCCGAACCGCGAGCGGCCCAGTACAGATCGGGATGATGCCCGGGATCGCAGTATATCAGCTCGCCGTCAGCGGTCACGACTTCCAGTCCGAGCACGCTCTCACACGCCGGTCCGACGACCTTGCTGTTCCAGCCGTATCCGCCCTGCAGCAGATAGCCGCCGAGGCGAATGCCCTCGCAGTGGCCGGCGGGGAAGAACAGGCCTTGCGAATCCAGCTCGTTCGCAAAGACACTGGCGATCTTGCCGGGCCCGACGTATGCGATCATCCGATCGGTGTCGACCACGCAGTGATCGAGGCGGCTGACGTCGAGCAGCATGCCGCCGTCGCGCAGATGGCTGGCGTTCCAGCTGTGCCCGCCCGAACGGACGCCGACCTGATAGCCCTGAGCCCGGGCGTGGTGCACCGCCGCAACGACGTCTTTGGCCTCGCGAGCCTGCACGATCACCGCCGGAAAACGGTCCGGCAGAATGCGATTCCACACCGTTGCCCGACGGGCCGCCTCGTATTCGTCCGTACCACGGTAGAAGAAGTGTTTTTCGCGAAGCAACGTCATCCTTGTCCCCTTATATCGCGGCTGAACGCTCAACCTGGTCTGTGGCGCATGACCGGGCCGCCAGGTACGTCGCGATCTCACCGGCCAATGGCGTTGCGGCCAGCCGGATCGCCCGCAGCGGGCCATTAGGCGGAATGCCGTAACCGATCGCGAACATCCCGTCGCCGAGACCCGAGGCGAAACCGCCGTGCGGGTCGCCGTGCGCGTCAAGGACGCCGAGGTGGCCGACCAGGTTGTCGAGGTCGGTGTCGAATCCGGTTGCGGCAATAATCACCTCGGGCTTGACGGCTGTGCCGTCACCGAGGATCACCTGGCCGGAATCCACCGCCGCCACCGCGGCTACCACCTCGATGCGGCCGGCGCGCACGGCGTCGACGAGCTCATCGGCCAGGGTGGGAATGCGGCCGCGCTGCTCGACTGTCGCCTTCAACCCGAGCGGCGGCCGACGGAATCCGTACACCGAAAGGTCGCCGAAAAGCAGACGATTCAGCCGCCCGATCACCGGGTCGACGATGCGCGCAGGCACCCGCGCGGACAGCTCGAGGAAGATGTCCGACGGGATCGGCCCGATGGCCCGCCGCACCAGATGTGGTGGTGTCCGCACCGCCAGCCAGACCTTGTGCGCGCCGTTATCGGCCAGCTGCACCGCGATGTCAGCGGCCGAATTGCCCGCGCCGACAACAAGAACGTCGCGGCCCCGGAAGGGCCAGGCGTTGCGAAAGTCGGCGGAGTGCACCAGTTCGCCCGCGAACTGATTCAGGCCGGGCCAGGGCGGGACGGCGGGCGTGCGGTACTTGCCGGTGGCCAGCACGACGGCCGCTGTCCGGATTGTGCCCGACGAGGTGCCGACCAGCCAGCCGTCTGCGGCGCGGTCGATGCGATTCACCTCACAACCGAGCTCAAGCGTGATGTCCTGCTGGCGCACGTAACGGTCGAAGTAGCGGACCATGTCCTCCTTGGTCGGCCAACGGCCGGCTGTGAGAGGAATCCGTTGCCCCGGCAGGTGCGACAGAAACCCGTTGGTGTTCAGCCGAAAGTTGTCATAGCGATTCCGCCACGAAACCGCAGGTGCTGTCGCCTTCTCGACGACAAGGGCCGATACCCGGTGGCGATGCTCGAGCTCGCGCGCGACAGCGAGACCGGACGGCCCGGCTCCAATGACGACGACGTCAGCTCTGCTCTGGCGATCATTGAACACAGGTGGAATGGCTCCTTATTTCACGGGTCCCGCCCGTAACACGCGGGCCAGCGGTGTGTGGTTCACGTGAACCCAAGCCGCCCCCGAGTCGTGTATCTGGTATGCCGAGCAAACACCGAGTGGTCGACCACATCGTCGGGCATCTCGCGGGAATCGGAGTCGAGTACATCTTCGGGGTGGATGGGGCCAACATCGAAGATCTCTACGACGCCGCATATTTCCGTTCGGATATCACCGCGGTGCTGGCCAAGCACGAGTTCTCCGCCGCGACGATGGCTGACGGCTACAGCCGCAGCGGTGCCGGCCTGGGTGTGGTGGTCGCCACGTCGGGTGGCGGAGCGCTGAATCTGCTTCCCGGCCTGGGTGAATCATTCACCAGCCGGATACCGGTGCTGGCGCTGGTTGGCCAGCCGGCGACAACCATGGATGGTCGCGGCAGCTTTCAGGACACCAGCGGCCGTAACGGCTCGCTGAACGCCGAGGCGTTGTTCTCCCAGGCGTCGGTCTTTTGCCGCAGGGTTGTGACGCCCGCCGATATCGTATCGGCGCTGCCGGAAGCCATTGCCGCGGCGAAGGCAGGCGGTCCTGCAGTGTTGTTGCTGCCCAAAGACATTCAACAGTCCTGCCTACATATCAACAGCCGCAGCGGCGGTTCCCGTCAGGGCGTCGAGCGGCCGCGATCCATCGGCGACCCGCACCCTATCGTGCGCGCGTTGCGGCAGGTCACCGGACCGGTGACGATCATCGCCGGCGAGCAGGTGGCCCGCGACGATGCGCGAGCCGAGCTGTCGGCGTTGCGTGCGGTGCTGCGCGCCCGGGTGGCATGTGTGCCGGACGCCAAGGATGCCGCCGGAACACCGGGCCTTGGTTCGTCGTCGGCCCTCGGGGTGACCGGCGTCATGGGTCACCCCGGCGTCGCCGATGCGGTGGCCGGCAGTGGGCTGTGCCTGGTGGTCGGCACCCGGCTATCGGTGACCGCGCGCGCCGGTCTCGACGACGCGCTGGCTGCGGTACGAACGATATCCATCGGGTCGGCGCCGCCGTATCTTCCTTGCACTCACGTCCACACCGATGACCTGCGCGCGTCGTTGCGGATGCTGACCAGCGCGCTGACCGGCGCAGGCCGGCCGACCGGGGTTCGCGTGCCCGACGTGGTGCCGCATACCGAGCTGACCCCACCGTCGTTCGAGGGCGAAGGTGTTCGATACCGCGACGCCATGGCCGAGCTCGACGAGGTCTTGCCCGACGGAGTCGACATCGTCGTTGATGCCGGTAACACCGGCGCGGCGGCAATCCACTACCTGCCGGTGCGACGGAGGGGCCGTTTCGCGGTCGCGCTGGGCATGGGCGGAATGGGCTACAGCTTCGGGGCCGGTATCGGGATGGCGTTCGCCCGCGCAAAAGCCCAAGCGCGGGGCCGGCGTGTGGTGGTGATCGCCGGCGACGGCGCGTTCTTCATGCATGGCATGGAGGTGCACACCGCGCTGCATTACCGGCTGCCGATGACCTTCGTGTTGCTCAACAACAACGCCCACGCCATGTGCGTGACCCGCGAGCAGCTCTACTACGACGACGTCTACAGCTATAACCGATTCGCTCCCAGCCAGCTCGGGGCCGGCTTGGCCGCGATGTTCCCCGGGCTGCCATCGGTTGATGTCGCCGACGCAGACGGATTGGCCGCAGCGGTGCGGGGCTCACTCGACATCGATGGCCCGTCAGTGGTCAGCGTCGAATGTGCTGCCGACGAAATCCCGCCGTTTGCACCGTTTCTCGATATGCCATTACCCAATAAGACTGTAAATCAACAGATTCCACAAACACAGGAGGACCACATCAATGTCGCTGCAAGCGCTTGACGATATTTTCGCCCATACCGGCACCACCGTTCCGATCGACGGGGTGGTTCGCATCGAGACCACCCCGCTGGAGGAGACCGCCGGAACCTTCTTCTCGCAGATGCGCTCGGTGTACCCGCACCAAGAGGTTTTCGGCCAGTACTGCACGGTCAACGACTACGTTGACTGCCCGCCCGACGAACTGTTCGAGTGGCTGTCGGACACCAGAAGCCTCGAGGAGTGGACGTACACCCTGCGTGACTTCACGCCCACCGAAGAACCGGGGCTCTGGCTGGCCTATGACCGGCTGCTCCCGGACACCAAGATCTACACCCGTACGGTTTCCAACGCCGAGGCGCGTACCGTCGACTACCACTGCGCTTGGGACCAGGGCGCGCATCTCTGGATGATCTACATAATGCGGGTCCTGGACGCGCAGGTGGTGTTGAACAAGCCCGGTTCTGTTGTGCTGTGGACCAATTGCCGTCATCCGTTCTACGACGAGAACCCGTACCCGCACGCCGCTCCGTCCGAGCGCACCGGCTGGGTCGGCGACTTCTGGGACTTGTTCGGTGCGGGCCACGGGATCGAGCTGCACAACCTGAAGACGATCGCCGAGTACCGGCACCGCAACGGCCTGCCGGTCACGCCGGCGTGGATGAGATGAGAAGTAACGTGAGTCAAGCCACTGTCAGCCTCGTCGACGTCTCCAGCTATCTGCCCGGAGAGCCGATCGGCGCCGACTACTACGCGCAGTTCGCCGAATCCGACGAATTACGTAACAACCTCATGTTCCGCGCGCCCTCGTTCCGCCATCACGTCGGGCCGGACGAGACCGCGATCGACATGGTCGAGCGCGCCGCGCAGGGACTGATCGAGCGGCACGGTCGCGACGTCCTCGCTGACGTCGACGTGCTTATCACCCACACCCAGGTGCCGGACATGGCGTTCTACGGCGCAGGCGGCGGCATTGCGCACCGCTTGGGGATGCGTCCCAACTGGGTACTGGATCTGCACAACGGCGGGTGCGCGGCGTTCGTGCTGGGCCTTAAAGTGGCTCGTCAACTGCTGGCGTCCGGAGAAGGGCACACAGCGCTGATCGCGATCGCCCAGAACGCGGCGGGCCAGGTTTTCGACCAACCCGGGGTGCGCCGCAAGGCGCAATCGTCCGTACCCGGTGACGGGGCCGCGGTCGGTTTGGTCACGCTGTCGGACGAGTCGCCCATACTCGACATCGAGTGCCGCACCTACGGCGAATACGCCGGCGACATGACGCTCGCCATCGACCCACCCCG
>DASQSQ010000012.1:0-7460 GCA_035642315.1 Mycobacterium sp. | reverse complement strand
GCTGTAAGTCGCGTACGGGACGATCAGCAGGTTGACAGAAGCATCGGTGCCGCTGACCGTCATCACGTGCTGCAGCTTGTGTTCCCATCCTGGCCAGTTGAAGTCCGGTGGTCGCTGCAGCGGTGGCCAGTTGACGTTGATGGCGGTGACGTCGCCGAGCAGGGGAACCAGGGTTGCGATGAGGTTGGGCAATTCCACGGTGATGCGATCTACCCGCGGCCACCACGCGCCGTCGATATCACGGCCAAGCTCGCGGGCGACTGACAGCCGTACGGGATTGGCTCGGCGTAGACCCCCGAGCGGATACGTCATCGGAGATGGCGCCGTGGGGCCACGGCTCGGGCGACAAATTCCACGGGCGGATCCTTCATTCGGCGTCGACTCCCCGCGGGTGCGAGGCGCCGGAGGAATCACATTGCCGGTGGTTTGGCGCTGACAACGAAACTGCTCACCGTTGAGCCTACGGCACCAGCGCCGACGTGCCCGTCTCGGGCTAGGCCTTGACCTTCGGCGGTTCGTTGCTGTCAACCGCCGCGATGACTTTCGCGATCAGCCATTGCACGGCGCCAATCGCCTCGGCGTTGTCGAGATTCCACGCGCCGATCAACCGCTCGTAAGTCGGCGGGCTCCACAGCACGTCGAGCAGGCCGGCCAGCGCTCGGCGCTGCGCATCCGGCAGCTCTGGTGCGCGGGCGGTGACCGCGCGATTCAACGCCTCATGCCGTCGGGCGTCGGCGCCGGCGAACGCTGGACCCCGCGGCGTATCGACAATGTCCTTGGTCGCGAACCGTCGCAGCGACGCAAAGACCCGAGCCGTCACCTCGCCGAGGTTGTCCAGCTCGACGTCCTGGTAACTCACGCCTGCCTCGTCCTCCAGCCGGGCCATGATCGCGTCGTGCAGCTGCCGTTCGGACGGGAAGTTGCGATACACGGTGCGCTCGCTGACCCCGGCGCGTTCGGCGACCGCGCGAAACGTCAGCTCGTCCCAGTCCCAGGTGGTGAAGCCGCGCACCAGGCGAGAGCCCGCGTCGATGATGCGCTCGCGCGTCTCGGCGGCGCCTTGGCGGCGCGCGGGGCTGTGGTAGCGGCGCCGGGGCGTATCGGGCGTTGACAACTCGCTCATAATCGCGTCAGTATACTGACACGGATTTTCGGAAGGGGCTCATGGTGGCCGAATTCGACGACGTCGTCGGCCGCGCTGTCGCGCAGACCGGCCTGGAGGATTTCGGCGACGACTCGTTCCGGGAAGGGCTCGAGGTGCTGGTTGCCTCGCTGCGCGACGAGGCCCGCCTTAACACCCGCGGCGAGGCCTACATCTATCCGCGCATCGTCACCGCGCTGTCGCAGCGATTGCAGGTGGAGGACTGGTATCGCCGCCACCCGGAGATCGACGACATCGACATCCTGCCGCCGTTGATCGGGCTGGGGTTGCCGCGTACCGGTTCGACGGCCCTGTCGCTGCTGCTGTCGCAGGATCCCGAGATTCGGTATCTGCGTCGGTGGGAGTCGTCGCACCCGTGTCCGCCGCCTTCGACGGTGGTGGGGCCCGATCCGCGGATTCCGGAAGACGAACACAACAAAGTCGGTACGAAGGCGCACGTGCCGACCGGCACACATGCTCCGATGGAGTGCCTCGAGCTGATGGCGCTGGACTTCAAATCCCATATCTTCCAAGCCTTTGCGCAGATCCCGTCGTACTCGGCGTGGCTGGTGGAAAAAGCCGACTGCACGTCGACCTATGCCTATCAGCGCCGGGTGATGAAGCTGCTGTGTTGGGGTGAGCCGACGCGGCCGTGGCGATTGAAGTCGCCTTCGCACGTGTTGTGGCTCGACGATCTCAACCACATTTTTCCCGACGCTCGTTTCGTGATGACCCATCGCGATCCGACCGACGTGATTTTGTCGGTGGCAGATGTGTACGCCGACCTCATCGGCGGCTTCACCGACCACATCGACCGCGTCTACATCGGGCAACTCAATGTCGAGCACTGGTCGCGGGGCATGCAACGGGCACTCAAGTTCCGCGACGGCGGAGCCGATCATCGCTTCTACGACATCGACTTTCGCGCGATGCAAGCCGATCCGATCAACGAGGTTCGCGGGCTCTACACCTGGCTGGGCGAGCCGGTCAGCGACGAATTCGAATCGCGGATGCGTGCCTGGTGGGCCGAGGCCGCCGCGGAACGCGAACCGAGCAGCCACGCCGACCCGGTGGCATTCGGCATCGACTTCGAGAAAATCAGGCCGCTGTTCGCCGACTATGTCGCAAGGAGCCTGCATGGCAATTGATCTGACCGGCGGTATCGACCCGGCACGCGAGCAGGTGTTCGCGCACCGGCCCGACGACCCGGAGATGCGCGACTCGGTGAGCTTCTGGGTCGTCGACGACCGCGGCGAAGTTGGCTTGCCCCGCATCGGGATTGAGGCCGTCGCCGCGAATTGGGATGCCCACGACGTCCAAGTCAACGTGGCCTTCCCCGACGGTCGGGTCTTCCGGTTACGCGAAAACGGCCAAAGCTGGCCCGCCGAAGGCCCGGACGGCCGTCCGACCGTGCTCGGCGCCGGCGGGCTGGGGTTCCGCTGCGTCACGCCGTTCGACACCTGGACGATGAGCTACGACGGCAAAGCGGTGCAGACCTCGTCGACGGATCTGATCGACGGCAACAAGGACGGGCCGCTGGTCGACGTCAGCTTCCACGTCGAGGCGAAGATGGCGGTTCCGCCGTGGGTGCAGGGGGCGCTGTCCGCCGAGGCGGACCAGCGACTGAAAACGTCGATCGAAGGCAACCTGATGGGCGGGCCGCGCTACGAGCAGCTGTTCCGTGCGACGGGAGCGGTGAAAGTCGGCGGCGATGAGCGCGAATTCGTCGGCACCGGCCTGCGTATCCGCCGCCAAGGGGTCCGCAAGCTCGCCGGATTCTGGGGCCACAGTTGGCAATCGGCGCTGTTCCCCAGCGGACGCGCCTTCGGGTACATCGCCTACCCGCCGCGCCCCGACGGCGAGCCAACCTTCAACGAGGGCTACATCTTTGACGGGGATGGCGATCTGATTCCCGCCCGCGTCGTCGAGGCGCCGTGGCTCACCCGACTGCAATCGGTTGGCGAGGACGCGTCGCTGGTGTTGGAAACGCCAAGCGGGACGGTGCATATCGACGGCGAGACGATCCTGTCAACCCACGACATCTATCACGACGACAAGATGTTCTCCACCCAGGCGCTCAAGCAGGAGATGCCGAGCTTTCCGGCGTTGCAGCAGGCCGGCGTGCACTACCGCTGGGACGGCGAAGAGGCCTTCGGCATGCTGGAACGTTCCAATCCACTCGACAAGATCACTCGCTGATTTTCTAGATCTCACAGCGAACACGCAGCGCAGCAGCGAGTATGGCGTGATGACCACCCAGACCAACCTGTACCGATGGGAGCGGCGTTGTCGAAACAGCTACGGGAAAGAGGCTAACGGTGACCATCGCGGCTGAAACGTTCACGGCCTGCGGCGTCGGCGGCACGCGCATCGTGGCCGACCGGATGGGCGATCCCGACGCGCCCGCCGTGGTGTTCCTGCACGGCGGCGGACAGACCCGCCGATCGTGGGGGAAGGCGGCCGCGGCGGTGGCCGAGCGGGGTTGGCAGGCGGTCACGGTCGACCTTCGCGGCCACGGCGAGTCCGACTGGTCGGAGGACGCCGACTATCGCCTCACGGCATTCGCCCTCGACATCCAAGAAGTGCTGCGCCATGTACCACCGCAACCGGTGTTGGTCGGTGCCTCCCTCGGCGGTTTCACGACAATGCTTCTGGCGGGCGAGATTTCGCCCGGTATCGTTCGCGCGGCAGTCCTGGTCGACATCGTCCCCAACATGGATCCGTCTGGCGCGAACCGGATTCACAACTTCATGGCAGACCGGATGAAAACGGGATTCGAATCGCTCGACGAGGTCGCCGACATGATCGCCGAGTACAACCCGCATCGGCCCCGGCCAACCGATCTCGATGGCCTACGCACCAATCTGCGCCGCCGCGGTGATCGCTGGTACTGGCACTGGGATCCGAAGTTCATCAGCAACACCGCATCGCTACCGCCCATCGAATTGGCCGACGTCGATCGGATGAACGCGGCGGTGGACGCGATCCTCGCCGGCGGCGTGCCCATGCTTCTCGTTCGAGGCCAAATGAGCGACCTGGTCAGCCAGGAGCGCGCCGACGAGTTCCTGGCCCGCTTCCCGCAAGTCGAGTTCGTCGACGTCCGCGGCGCGGGACATATGGTCGCCGGTGATCGCAACGACGTCTTCGCAGACGCGGTGTTGGACTTCCTCAACCGACATGGGCGGCTCTGACCGCCGCCGATACCACATCGTCGGCGCCGAGATCGATGGCAGCGCTGACAACCGCTCGGTCGATCTGACGCAGTGCATGCACGATGGCGAGGAGTCGCTCCCGAGCAGGGTGGTCAGCGTGGTGTTCCCTACCGAGAGTTTCTGCGGCGTCGAGGAAGTCGGTTGCGGGCGTGACGATTCCGGCTCGGCCGCCGTCGAGGGCAGCCGACAACGCGTCGATGCTGTGCCGAATACGCGTCGCAGCCGACGTGATCGCATCCGCTAAGCGTGCCGAGGGCGGTTCGAATGGTTCGCTGTTGCGAGCCAGGGCTCGTCCGTAGCGATCGCAAGCGGTGAGCATCCGTCGGCCGTGTCGAATGCTATGCCGACCCGAGAAGCCGCCGACCCCGGCAGCCAGTGGCTTGGTGCTGGTCCGGAACTCCTGTAAATCTCTGCCGAGTTGGCGCGCTTTCTCGGTCGGGTTCGCGGTCGGAGCATGACCGAACAGCGACGCCACCGATGCCTCGATCACCTCGGCCAGGGTTGCCAAGAACACCCGGGCATCGTTGCGCATGGACGTTCGGGCGTTGGTCGGCAGCACCAGGATTGCGACCGTGACACCGATGACCGCGCCGATTGCGGTCTCCTCCATGCGCAAAAGCAGTAGGCCGTAACTGAATTGGCCGCGCAGCCCATAGAGCAACGCCAGCATCGTGGTGATGAAGAAGGTCATCAGGCTGTAGGCGACCTTCATGAAGTAGAACGAGCAGAACAGGCATACGAAGATCAACACCAGCGATGCCGTGCGGTTACCGGAGACCACCGCGGCGACCAGGACCCCGGCCGGCACCCCGAGCGCGGTGCCGATCAGTCGTGCCCAGCCCTTGGTGAGCGTTTCATTCCAGGTGTTGGTGCCGGCGAAGATCACGAACGCAGCGATCACTGCCCAATACCAACGGGACGGGGAGACCAACTCGCCGACGACGATCGCCAGCGATGCGGCGACGGCGACCTGAATCGCTTGCCTGGTTGTCGGCAGCAAGCCGGTGGGGCTCTCCTGCTCGTCGGGCCTGCCGCGGTTCGGTGTCGTCGCCGCGGATGTTTCCGTCACGGCCTGCTCGACCATTGCGCGGACTTCGGAAGCCGCGGACGTCGTGGCGATTATCGCGAGGGCGACGCGACGTACGGCCGGGTTGGCGGCGGGGTCGGACGGGTGATCGAGCAGCTGCTGCGCAAGGCGCGCGGCCCGCTCCAGCCCCTCGGGGTGCGGCAGCCGGATTGCCCGGGAGAGTTGGGAAAGTGCCCCGGCCAGATCGGCGCGGATCGCGGCGGGTATATCGGCATCAGCGAGCGCGGCCCGCGCGCCTGCCGTGGCGACGCGCTCAACGGTGAGTTCGGCGTCGAACAGCCACAGCGCCAGGTCCTCACCGCTGACCCCGGGCCAGACCGCGGCCGGGTTGACGTTGTCTTCGATCTGGCTCTGCACCATCAAGGCGGTCTCGTTGAGCCCGACGGTCCGAAGCCGCAGTCGGCGCGCCTGCCGTTCCTCGAGCTGGCCGGCTAACACCAATTCGGCGGTGGTGTCGATGACGATGGCCATCCGTGCCCGCAGCGCCCGCACGGTGGCCCGCAGCACCCCTTCGGGCCGATCCGGCAGCACGTAGACGGTCGTCACAAAGCTGCACGCAGTGCCCACCAATACGGCCCCGACCAGCCAGGGCAGCTCGGCCGGTTTGGCTTGCAGATACAGGGTGAAGAAGTAGGCCATGAACGCGACCATGCCCAGCGCTCGCCCGCGCGGGCCGAACCGGCGGGCGTAGACCGCGGCGAATACGACGGCCACGAACATCACGTCGGCGGCCAGCCGGTGCGGCGCGAGTAGCACGGCGGCGGTGATGGCCAGCGCGGCGGGCAGCGGTAGCAGCGCCATCGTGAGCTTCTGCCGCTGCGGGTCCGGCTCGTTGACGGCTCGTCCCGCGACCATGGTGATCAGCACGCCGAGCAGCGCCACCGTCAGCGACTGATGGGTGGCCCTGGTCAGCAGAAACAGGATCAACAGGGCCACCGCCAATGCGACGGTGGTACGCGCGGCCATCCGCAGCCGCAACAGTCCCGGGTCGGAGCCGATCGCCCAGTTCGCGGCGCGCGCATACAGCGCAATTGCGCGACCGGACACCCGCGATTGCTCCCTTCCGTCGACTGAACTCATGTCTATCGTGACCTGAGCGTGGCAAATCGGCCAAAATGGGGCCCGATGTACATGCCCCGGGTGCGGTTGATCGTCGCGGCGATGGTCCTCGCCGCGGCTTTGCCGAGCGGCTGCGGCTCGTCGCGTCAGGCCGGGTTCGCGCAGACCCCGCCGATGGGCTGGAATTCGTGGAACTCCGGCATTGAACTGACCGAGCGGAGCGTCGAGGCGACGATCGACGCGCTGGTGTCGTCGGGGATGCGCGACGCCGGCTACCGGTATGTCAACTTGGACGCCGGCTGGACCCTGCCGCAGCGCGGCCCGCACGGAGAATTGCTGGCCGATCCCGCTCGGTTCCCGGACGGCTTGGCCGCAGTGGCCCGCTACGCGCACGACCGCGGCATGCGGTTCGGGTTGTACGCCAGCCCGTACAACGAAGGCTGCGGCGAGACACCGGCAGTCGCCAGTGCCGGGCATGAAACCGAAGACGCCAAGGCGTTTGCCGACTGGGGGGTGGATTTCCTGAAATACGACTGGTGCCACAGCGCGGCAGATCATCAGCTGCAGGTGCGGATGTTCTCGACGATGCGCGACGCCTTGCGGTCCACCGGTCGGCCGATCGTCTACAGCATCGTCCCCAACAACACAGCAGGATCGCAGTATGACTGGTCGGACATCGCCGACATGGCTCGCGTCGGCGCTGATCTCATCCCGATGTGGCACGACACCTTGCCGGCGTCCGGCCCGTCGTTCCCCCTTGTCAGAGGCGTATTCGCAGGCATACCAGCCGCATTCGCCGCGGCGCAAAAAGTCGTCACCGGCAGTAAGCCCGGTTACTGGGCCGACCCGGACATGCTGGTCATCGGCGTGCAGTGGAAGGGTTGGATCGAGCAGATCCTCGCGAAGCTGCGTGAGCGTCTCGCGGCCGGTGGCCTGTCGCCGGACTTAAGCGCGATGCTGC
>DASQSQ010000011.1:0-4371 GCA_035642315.1 Mycobacterium sp. | reverse complement strand
CGGGTGGTGTCGAGAAGCTGGTAGTAGGCGCAGTCGAACGCGTGCTTGAGGGCACCGCTGACGTATCCCAGGTTGGCTGGGGTGCCCAACAGATAGCCGTCAGCCTCCAACATCTCGACCGGCGAGACGGTGAGCGCCGGTCGCCGCACGACGTCCACGCCCTCGATCTCGGGGTCGGTCGCTCCGGACACCACCGCCTCGAACATCTCCTGAGTGTGCGGCGACGGGGTGTGGTGAATTATCAAGAGTATCTTGCTCATTCGCGACCCTGTAGTTCGACAGCTTTCTTCATGGCTTCCCGCGCGCGGCCGCGATCTCCGGCGTAGTCGTAGGCGCGCGCCAGCCGGTACCAGCGCCGCCAGTCGTGCGGATCGGTGTCCAGTTCAGCACGGACAGTGTCGAACAGGGCGTCGGCCGCATCGCGGTCGATGCGACCAGACGGCCGTCGCGGTAGCGCGCTGACGTCGAGCTCCATCCCGTCTTCGACGACGAGTCGGGCCAGTTTCTGATGGGCGAAGCCGGCACGCAAGGTGGCGACCATCGCCCACAGGCCGATGGCGGGCAGGATCAACAGCGCCACGCCCAGGACAACGGCGACGGCACGCCCGGAGCCGATCATCAGTACGGCAGACCGGCCGAGCAACACGATGTAGACCAGCAGCGCCGCGCACATGATCGCGATCGTCAGCTGGATGCGCATATTGCGAGACGTTTCGGTCATTGCAGGTTGAGCAGCGATTCAATTCCTACTGTCAGGCCGGGATGTTCGGCGACCCCGCGTACCGCCAGCAGCACGCCGGGCACGAACGACGTGCGGTCCATGCTGTCGTGGCGGATGGTCAGCGTCTCCCCCGCGGTGCCGAACAACACTTCCTGATGGGCCACCAGGCCGGCCAACCGCACCGAGTGCACCGGGACACCGTCGACGTCCGCGCCACGCGCGCCCGGCAACCCTGTTGTTGTGGCATCCGGGTTGGGCGGCAACTCTTTTCGCGCCTCAGCGATCAGCTTGGCCGTGCGTGCGGCGGTTCCCGACGGAGCATCGGCCTTGTGCGGGTGATGCAACTCGATCACCTCGACCGATTCGTAGAAGGGCGCGGCCTGCTGAGCGAAATGCATGGACAGCACCGCCCCGATCGCAAAGTTGGGCGCGATGAGCACTGCGACGTCCGGCTTGGCGGCCAGCCAGGCCCGAACCTGTTGCAGCCGTTCGTCGTTGAAGCCGGTGGTTCCGACCACAGCGTGAATCCCGTTGTCGATCAGGAACTTCAGGTTGTCCATCACGACATCGGGGTGGGTGAAGTCGATGACCACCTCGGTTTTGTTGTCGGTCAGCAAGCTCAGCGCATCACCCTCGTCGACCTCGGCGGACAGGGTCAGATCCTCGGCGCCCTGCACCGCCTGCACCATGGTCGCGCCGACTTTGCCCTTCGATCCCAACACTCCTACCCGCATGCCTTCACCCTAGAGCGTGTCGTAGTTGTCCACAGTTGCGCCTTTGTCCACAGTTCGCGCTTCGTCGAGGTCGGTCCGCACCGGTAGCGTCTCGAACACGGGTTCGAGTCGCGCCGCAGCGGCGACGGTCGATGAGCTGAACCTCGACAACTACGGTGCTGGGGTCTGCGCGCTGGGCCTTAATCGGAGTAAAGGCTTGGCAACATCGCCACTACCGGATAGCAGTCAGCTACCGTGAAAAACTGACTCGCCCGGGGAGGGAGCGCAACCATGACGGCGTCAAGACGATTCTGGGAGTGCGGCCGATGACGCCTGCGCCGGCGGGCAGCGAGGACGAGGATGCCCTCGTCGCGCTGCGGCTCGTCCTGGTGGCGCTGGACGACGACACGGAAGCGGAATCGCGTAACGATGCGATGAACGTCATCGCCAACGACGTTGGGGCGTCCGAGGAACGGTGGCGCGAAATCGCGTTACGCGCTGCGAGGTTGGCTGCGTTTTTCGCCACCACTGTCTTTGGGTCGCCGGGGTCCGAGGAGGCGCGTGTTAAAGCCCGCACGGCGGTGCAGAAGCTTTTGGTTGGAGCGCTCGACCGGCGCAATGGCCCTGACTAACAGCCAATGCGGCATACCGGCTTGCGTTCATCCATCCGCCAATACTGGCACGCGGCCCGGCGATAGACGCAGGCGATTCTTGACTGCGTCTCGGGCAGCCTGGCGGCCTATGACCAGCTCAGCGGCCACGCCTCGTCGCCGACGTGGATCCTGATCGGCCCCAGCGTTCAGAACGCTTCGTCAGGCGTCGATCACCACGCGACCGCCGGTAGCGCGCGAGACGCAAACCAGCATCTCGCCGTCGTCTTCTGCGGTGCGACCGCGGCGGTCGACCTGTCCGCCAACGACCTTGACTTTGCAGGTCCCGCAGAATCCTTGCCGGCACGAATATGCCGTCGTCGGATCGTCGTCGAGCATGACGTCGAGCGCCGAGCGGTTGGCGGGAACGTCGAGGACCCGGCGGGACCGGGCCAGTTCCAGCTCGAACGGGATGCCATCGACGACGGGAGGTGGGCTGAACCGCTCGTAGTGCAAAGGCGCAATGGCGTATTCGTCGCGGGCGATGCGCACCGATTCCAGCATCGGCGTCGGCCCGCAGACGTACACCGCAGTCGCCGGGCCGGCATCGGTCAGCAAATCGTCGGCGGTAGCGAAGCGGCCATGCTCGTCGTCGGCCCACACGGTGACCCGGTCGGGAGCCACCGAGACCACCTCATCCAGCAGCGGCATGTACTCCCGGCTGCTGCCGGCATAGACTGCGCGCCAATCGATTCCACGCTGCTGCGCGGCATGCAGCATCGGCAGGATGGGGGTCACTCCGATGCCGCCGATCACGAACAGCACGTCACGCTCGCCGGCGCCGAGGTAGAACGCGTTGCGTGGACCTTCGAACACCAGCGAGTCGCCGACGTCGAATACGTCGTGCATCTCGATCGAACCGCCACCGCCGTCGGCGATCCGGCGCACCGCAATGCGGTAGTCGGTGCGCCGGCCGGGTGGACCGCACAGCGAGTACTGGCGACGACGCCCGGACGGCAGCTGGACGTCGATATGCCCACCGGGCGTCCACGATGGAAGCAATCCGCCGTCCGGGTCGGCCAACGTCAGCGCCACCACGTCCGGGGCGACAAGCTCGCGCTTCGTCACGACGGCGGTGTGCGTGCGCCCCACCGGCACGACCCGGGACGGTTTCCAGCGCGTCGCCGCGGAGAACCCTCGGAGCACCACGCTGATGCCCCACAGCGCCGTGTAGAGACGGTCTCGCTTACGGCGTCCGTAGATGTCGGCGGGTCTGCTGGCCCAAATCGATTCCGTCACAGAGCTGTTACTGCTTCCGGAGATCGTAGCGCGCGAGCAGCCGGAGCAGTGAGGGGCTGATGCGGCGCATCGCATAGCCGACCCTGGATTCGGCCGCGATCGGCAACACCGGCGGGCCCTTCTTGACCGCTTTGACGATCGCCTTGGCGGTGGCCTCCGGTGTGTAGTTGCGACGCCGGTAAGCAGCGTCGGCGTTCTGCCGGGCGCGTTCCTGCTGGTCGGCCGACATCCCCGCGTACACGGTGCTTTTGGCGATATTCGTGTTGACGAATCCTGGACACACCGCCGTGACGGTGATGCCTTCGTCGGCCAGATCGGCGCGCAGTGACTCGCTGAACGCCAGCACCGCGGCCTTGGTCGTGCCGTAGGCGATCATCGACTTCGACGGGAGAAACGCCGCGGCCGACGACACATTGATGATGGTGCCTCCCTGGCCGCGGTCGACCATCTGCGTAGCGAACACCCGGCTTCCGTTGAGCACGCCGCGCAGGTTCACCGACAAGATGTTGTCCCAGTGCTCCGGCGTGGTCTCCAAAAATCGTCCCGCCATACCGATGCCGGCGTTGTTCACCAGAATGTCCACCACACCGTGCTCGTCGTTGACTTGTGCGGCAAGCTTATTCATCCCCGCCCCGTCGCCGACGTCGGCCTGATAGACCGCGGCATCGACACCGATATCCCGGACATCTGCCGCAGTCTGCTGGGCCGCGGCGAGATCCCGGTCGACGATCACGACGGTGCGGGCGCCCTTGCGGGCCAGTTCGAGCGCGGTGGCACGGCCGATCCCGGCGCCCGCCCCGGTGATCAACGCGAGCTTGCCCCGCACGTCACGCCGTCCGCTGCCCACGACGGATGAGCTCGTCGCCGCACCGCTGACAACTTGGTCGATCCATTCGCCGGCCAGCCTGGCGACGACATCGGGACGCGACGTCACCACCCAGTGGCCGCCCTCAATCGGAACAACCCTGCTGCGGGGCGGGATTGAGCCGGTAAACCGCTGCAGCGCGGGGGTGACGAAGATATCCATCCGCGGCACCAACACCTGGAC
>DASQSQ010000010.1:0-10995 GCA_035642315.1 Mycobacterium sp. | reverse complement strand
ACGACCGATCCCGGCTTGATCTGCGTCATCAGCATGTACCGGGTGGCTGCGGTATCGGAGTCGTTGGCCCAGTCGAAAGGGATTACATCCCACAGGATTTCGGCCAGCCCAAGCCGGCCCGCGGCTTGGCGCACCGCATCGTTGGAGAGTCCGCCGGCGGGACGATACAGCGTGGGCGTCCGGCCGGTTGCGCCGGCAATCGCGTCGTTGGTCCGGGAAAACTGACTTGCGATGTCCTCGGGAGGGATCGTCGTCATGTTGGGGTGTTCCCAGGTGTGGTTGCCGAGCTCCATGCCCGCGTCCACGACGCGTTTGGCGCCGGCCGGGTTGGCGGCGACCTTGTTGCCGATCTCGAAGAACGTCGCCTTGGCATTGTTGGCGGTCAGAATGCCCAGCAGCCGATCGGTGAACGGGGTCGGGCCGTCGTCGAACGTCAACGCCACGCACTTGACCTGTGCACAGTTGACGACATCGTTGGCGCGGGCGAACCTGACGTGCCCGGTGAACGCACCGATTGCAACAACGGCGGCGGCTGCCACCACACCCGCGACCGTGCGCCAGTATCGCCACGCAAGGGTGTCTGGTCGTCTCGGCACGGCCGGAAGCTTACGGCAGCGGGGCCCGGGTAATTTCCTCGAGCATCTCGGTGACCAGCGCGGCGATCGGCGACCGCTCGCTGCGCAGCAACGTGATGTGCGCGAAAAGCGGGTGGCCCTTGAGTTTCTCGACGACGGCCGCGACCCCGTCGTGCCGGCCTACCCGGAGGTTGTCGCGCTGAGCGACGTCGTGGGTCAACACCACCCGCGATCCTGTGCCCAGCCGTGACAACACAGTGAGCAACACATTGCGTTCCAGCGATTGCGCCTCGTCGACGATGACGAACGAGTCGTGCAGCGACCGACCACGGATGTGCGTCAGCGGTAGCACCTCGAGCATTCCGCGGGAGAGCACTTCTTCGAGCACCGCCGGGCTGGCCAGACCTTCCAGGGTGTCGAAGACCGCCTGCGCCCACGGGCCCATTTTCTCGCTCTCGCTGCCGGGCAGGTAGCCCAGTTCCTGGCCGCCGACCGCGTAGAGCGGGCGGAAGACCACCACTTTGCGCTGGGTGCGTCGCTCCAGCACGGCCTCCAGGCCGGCGCACAGCGCCAACGCCGACTTACCGGTACCGGCCTTGCCGCCGAGCGACAAGATGCCCACCGATTCGTCGAGCAGCAGATCCAGGGCCACCCGCTGCTCGGCGGAGCGGCCCCGCAATCCGAAGACCTCACGGTCGCCGCGGACCAGCTGCACGCGCTTGTGGGCATTGACCCGGCCGAGCGCGTGCGAGCTGCCGGCGAGCAGCCGAATACCGGTGTGGCACGGCAGGTCTCGAGCTGCGGCTAAATCGACCTCGCCGTCGGCGAACAACACGTCGATGTCTTCGGGGGTGGCTTCGATTTCCGTCATTCCGGTCCAGCCGGACGTGACGACGTCTTGCGCGTGGTACTCGTCGGCGGGCAGACCCACTGCGCCGGCCTTGACGCGCAGCGGGATGTCCTTGCTCACCAGGGTGACTCGTTTGCCTTCGGCGGCGAGGTTGGCGGCGCAGCACAGGATGCGCGAGTCGTTGGTGTCGGTGCGGAACCCGGCCGGCAGCACGTCGGGGTCGCTGTGGTTGAGCTCGACGTGCAGCGTGCCGCCCTGGGTTCCAACCGGAATGGGCTGATCTAGCCGCCCGTGCTCGAGCCGGAGATCGTCGAACAGGCGCAACGCCTGACGGGCGAACCAACCCAGCTCATGGTGATGGCGCTTGGCCTCCAGCTCACTGATCACCACCAGCGGAACAACGACTTCGTGTTCGGCAAAGCGGGAACAGGCCCACGGATCGGACAACAACACCGAGGTGTCGAGGACGTACGTCCTTATGGTGTCCGGTGGAACGGCCGGGGATTTCGTCACGAAGCGCTCCTCGAGCTCGTCGCCCGGTTCGCGGCCGCATGTTGGTGGTGGCCCCACCGCCACCCATGCGTACGACGCGTCATAACCGGGCTGAAGCCCGTGCGGCCCGCACGGACGATTCGGCGGGGGCCGCGGCGCCAGGACCGGGGCCGGCGGTCCTGTCGAAGTCGTGACGAGAGGCGCCGCCCGGACAGCAGAGCATGTCGCTAGCCATCGAATGCGACGCTACTCTCGTCTGCGCATGTCCGCCGCGCAGGCGCGCCGACGGGGCTAGCTGATGACGAACTGACGAAGCGCGGGCTGGTCGGCAAGTCCCCACGCGGTAATGCGGTCGGAGATCACCTGCCGCAGCCGATCCGGGCTGAAAATGCCTGCCTCGGCGACGTTTCGCACCTTGTCGTGATAGGCGTCGATGTCGGCGCCGACGACGTCGAGGTCGGCCGCGCGGGCAGCGATCGCCGCGATGGTCTCGTCGCGGGTGTAGTCGAGGCAGTGCGCGACGAGGTTGGCGAAGAACTCCTCGTGCCGCTCTTCGTCGCGCGCAATGTGGGTGATGAGTCCGGCCAGCACCGGCTCTTCGATCTGGGCCGCCAGGTTGTTGCAGAACACGGCGTGGGCCCGCTCGAAGAACGCCATGAACACCAGGGTTTCAACCTGCGAGTACTGGTCGGCCCGGTATCCCTTGCCTGATACGTGCTCGAAGCGGACGTGCTCGTTGGCGCTGGGGTCGATCTCTCGGGTCACCACGAAGTACTCGCGCAACGCGATGGCGTGCAGGTGCTCTTCGGCGGTCCACCGGCCGATCCAGTTGGCCCACATGTCTTCGAGAATGAAGTGCTCGACGAGCTCGCGGTGATAACCGGCCAGGTTGTCTTTGGTGATGAGCAGGATCTCGCACGCGTCGGTGATGACTTTGGGCAGCGTCACCTGCGACGGGTCCCAATCACGCCCGCCGAGGAAGGCGAAGTTCTCGCCCTGCTCGAACGGCACGAAGTCGTGCGCGAACCAGAGCTCCTCGGTGCCGAGGTGCCGGTCCAGGTTCTCGCCCACGACCGGCTCCAGCTCGAGGATCAGCGCGTTAGCGACAGGTTTCTGTGCCATGCGGTAACGGTAACCCGCGTACACAGATTCCGTGAAATCAGTCGGCGAGCCGCTGCGGCCTGGCCGATTGATGCGTTAAAGCGTCAGCCCCGGGTAAAGCGGGTGGTCGGCCAGCAGCTCGGCGGCCGCGGCGTGCACCCGCTCGGCCGTGCCGTCAGCCAGCACGTATTTAGCCTTTGAGGGGCCCTGCGGCCCCGCAGCGGGTTGAGTATTGGCCAACACCTCGACGACCAGTTCGGCGACCCGATCGAAGTCGGCGGCACCGAAACCGCGGGTGGTCAGCGCCGGTGTGCCGAACCGGATGCCGCTGGTGTACCAGGCGCCGTTGGGGTCGGCGGGGATGGCATTGCGGTTGGTGACGACGCCGGAATCCAGCAGCGCCGATTCGGCCTGGCGGCCGGTCAACCCGAACGATGTGACGTCGAGCAGCACGAGGTGGTTGTCAGTGCCGCCGGTGACCAGGCGCGCCCCGCGCCGCAGGAACCCGTCGGCCAGCGACTTGGCGTTATCGGCGACCCGCTCGGCGTAGCCCTGGAATGAGGGCTGGCGGGCCTCGGCCAGCGCGACCGCCTTGGCGGCCATGACGTGCCCCAACGGTCCGCCCAGCACCATGGGGCAACCCTTATCGACGGCGTCGGCGTACTCCGGCTGCGCGAGGATCAGCCCGCCCCGCGGCCCGCGCAGCGATTTGTGCGTGGTGGTCGTAGTGACGTGGGCGTGCGGCACCGGGTCCTGGTCACCGGCAAAGACCTTGCCCGCGACCAGGCCCGCGAAGTGCGCCATGTCCACCATCAGGGTGGCGCCGACCTCGTCGGCGATCTCGCGCATTTTGGCGAAGTTGATCCGCCGTGGGTAGGCAGAGTAGCCGGCGACCAGGATCAGCGGCTTGAATTCGCGCGCCGCCGCGGCGACGGCGTCATAGTCCAGCAGTCCGGTTTCCGGGTCGGTGCCATAGCTGCGCTGGTGGAACATCTTGCCTGAGATGTTGGGCCGGAAACCGTGGGTGAGGTGGCCGCCTGCATCGAGCGACATGCCCAACAGTCGCTGGTTGCCGAGCTTGCTGCGCAGCGCTTCCCAGTCCGCCTCGGACAGGTCGTTGACGTGCTTGGCGCCGGCCTCGGCCAGGCCCGCCGCCTCGACCCGAGTGGTGAGGATCGCCCAGTAGGCAACCAGGTTGGCGTCGATACCCGAGTGCGGCTGGGCATAGGCGTATGGCGCGCCGAACAACTCGCGGGCATGCTCGGTGGCCACGCTTTCAACGGTGTCGATGTTTTGACAGCCGGCGTAGAAGCGGTGCCCGATGGTGCCTTCGGCGTACTTGTCGGACAGCCAGCTGCCCATGGCGAGCAGCACTGCCGGTGAGGCGTAGTTCTCGCTGGCGATGAGCTTGAGCGAATCGCGCTGATCGGCAAGCTCTTTACGTGTCGCCGCAGCGATGCGCGGCTCGACGGACTCGATAACCTGCAGGGCCGCACGGTAGGCGGCGCTGGCGGTATCGGCGTATTCAGCGCCTGGGGCTGCGGTCGTGGTGGTGGTCCCGGTTAAGTCGGCTGCCATGGGATCGAGCCTAGTCGGCCCGCAGCGCCGACGGGATCAGTGGCTCGTCCAGCAGCCGGCCGAACCGCTCGGCGAGGCTCACGCCGTCGGGCCGGTCGTCCAGCCAGCGCCGCAGCAGCCGATAGCCCTCGACGTAGGTGCTGGTGTAGGCGCGCCACAGCGGAGACGACAGAAACCGGAGCATCTGGCGGGCGCGGGCGTCGTTGACCAACAGCCAGTGGCGCAGGAACGCCGCCACCTCGTCGACGTCGCGGTGCTCGTCGTGCAACATCAACGCCGCGTCCTGGCGGACACCGGCCAGCGCAGCGGACGCCTCGGAGACCGCCTCGGCGCGTTCGCCGTCGAACCGTAGCCCCAGGTCGGCGTAGATCTCGGACGCCCAGTGCCCCCAGCCCGGGCCGATCGCGGCGTATAGCGCCAGGTCGGCCAGGCCCTCGGCCATCAGGCACTGCGGAGTGTTCACCAGGAAAATGGTCTGCTCGGCGTGGCCCTTCCCGTTCACCAGCCCGGCCTCTTTGCGGCAGTGCTCGGTGTGGTGGCCGGGGTAGGACTCGTGAGCAACCAGCCGCGGCAGGTTGGACATCAGTTGTTTGACGTCGGCGTTGACGGCCACCGTCGAGCGGTAATCGCCCAGGTAGTAGTTGAATCCGGACCACGGCTGGTCGGTCACCACCTGGTACTCGACGGTCTCGGTGTCGGGAAGTGGATGCTCGGCGCGCACCCGGTCGCGCAGCGCGCTGGAAAACGCCGCGATGCACTCGGCCAACCGATTCGGCGGGATCTCTTCTGCTGCGCGGTAGGCCTCCATCCGCTCGGCCAGCGGGCCGTCGCCGCCCAGCACGTCGCCCAGCCGGGCATGCGCCTGCCGGTAGGTGTCCACCTCACCCTTGGCGATGTGGACGTCGAAGTAGTCGTGCACCTCGTCGACGAAGCCGATGCCTTCGCCGGCGAATTTGCGCCCCGCGCAGGCTAACGCCCGCAGATGCGCGCCGATGTAATCGGCGCGGGCTTGGTCGAATCCGTTGCTGCGCGGGATGTTTGGCAGCGCGGCCAGCAGCCGTTCGGCCTGGCGGACCAGGCCCGCCGGGTCGGGCGCGGGCTCGGCCAACACCGCCTGACGAAGTGCCGGATCACCGGTGAAGGCGTCGACGTAACCGGATTCGATGCGGTCGAAGCGCAAACCGAGCAGCAGGTACTCGCGGATCAGCGCGGCGGATTCCTGACTGGGCTGCACGCGCATCAACGCTATCTCCTCGCCCCAGCCGCTGACAGCGCGGCCGGGGCTGCAAGACTGACACCCATGCCGCGGCTGAGCGAGCCGAGCCCCTACGTGGAGTTCGACCGGAGTCAGTGGCGCGCGCTACGCAAGTCGACGCCGCAGCCGCTGACCGAAGAAGAAGTCGTCGGCTTGCGCGGTCTGGGCGAACAGATCGACCTGCTCGAGGTCGAGGAGGTCTATCTGCCGCTGGCCCGGCTTTTGCACCTGCAAGTCGCCGCCCGGCAAGGGTTGTTCGCTGCCACCGCTGAATTCCTCGGCGAACCTCGGCAAAATCCCGATCGGCCGGTGCCGTTCATCATCGGGGTGGCCGGCAGCGTGGCGGTCGGTAAGTCGACGACGGCGCGCGTGCTGCAGGCGCTGCTGGCCCGCTGGGATCACCACCCGCGGGTCGACCTGGTGACCACCGACGGGTTCCTCTACCCGAACGCCGAGTTGACCCGTCGAAACCTCATGCACCGCAAGGGTTTTCCCGAGAGCTATGACCGACGCGCATTGATGCGATTCGTCACCTCGGTGAAGTCGGGCTCGGACCACGCATGCGCGCCGGTGTACTCGCATCTGCACTACGACCGGGTGCCCGGCGCCAAGCAGGTGGTCCGCCACCCCGACATCCTGATCCTTGAGGGCCTCAACGTTTTGCAGACCGGGCCCACCCTGATGGTGTCGGACCTGTTCGACTTCTCGCTGTATGTGGACGCGCGGATCGAGGACATCGAGCAGTGGTATGTCTCGCGGTTTCTGGCGATGCGCTCGACCGCGTTCGCCAACCCGGCCTCGCACTTCCACCACTACGCGGGCCTGACCGATCCGCAGGCCGTCGTCGCCGCCCGCGACATCTGGCGTTCGATCAACCGGCCGAACCTGATCGAAAACATCTTGCCGACCCGGCCACGCGCCACCCTGGTGCTGCGCAAAGACGCGGACCATTCCATCAACCGGCTGCGGTTGCGCAAGCTCTAGGTTTTCCGAATTTTCATGAAGCGGTACACACCTCTACCGCGATGAATTCCTGCTCGCGCGGCTAGTATGCGTTGACGATGTTCCCGACCCCGGGGGGTGCAGTGGAAGAGTGGGCAAGCGATAGCTCTGCCGCAGGCTGGAAGCTGGCACATCAGCCGCCTCATCCCATACCTGCCCCGCCGCGCCGCAGCCACCGAACGGTGATCACGATCGCCGTCGTCGGCGCCGCCATCGCGATCGTCGCGGGACTGTTTGGACTCATCAGATCACCGCACTCCCCACTGACCCGGCTGCTCTACTCCGGACAGATCGTGTTGCCCTTCGCCGGCCTCAAGGATCCAACGGGCGTGGCGGTAGACGCCAAGGGCGACGTCTACGTCACCGATGCCGGCAACCGCAGGGTGCTGAAGCTGGCGCAGGGGTCGACCAGCCAGACCGAACTGCCGTTCACCGGCCTGCAAAACCTGACCGGTGTGGCGGCGGACGACAAGGGCGCCGTGTATGTCACCTACTTCACCGACGGCTACCCCGCCGTAGGCAAGGTGGTAAAGCTAGCAGCGGGGTCGAACAGCCAAACCGAGCTCCCGTTCACCGACCTGGCAGACCCACGGGCCGTGGCGGTGGACGCGGTCGGCAACGTCTACGTCGCCGACCGCCGCAAACAGCAAGTAGTGAGACTAGCAGCGGGGTCGAACAGCCAGACGGTGCTGCCGTTCACCGGGCTCGAGTTCCCGCAAGGTGTGGCGGTCGACCCGTCGGGCGATGTCTACGTCACCGACACCCAGCTCTATGACAACAGGGTGGTGAGGCTGGCTTCGGGATCCACCGACCAGACCGAGCTGCCCTTCACCGGCCTGGACCAGCCACATGGCGTGGCGGTCGAAGACAACGGCAGCGTCTTTGTCAGCGATTCCAACAGCAGACAAGTGCTGAAGCTGCCTGCGGGGTCCGCGCGCCAGGCCGCGCTGCCGTTTCGAGGGCTCAACTCCCCGGAGGGTGTGGCGGTGGATGCGAAAGGCGACGTCTTCGTCGCAGACGCCATGCGCTCGCGGGTAGTAAAACTGCCGAGGAAGAATTAGCCCAGTGACAAAAGCCGATGCGGAGGCGCACACCGCAACCTCTGACAGCGGCGCCCCGCATCGGCGGGATGGGAGTCACGCCCGCAGACGGCGCACTCCGAGGTATTGCAGGTAGCCGATCAGCGCGGTGCAGACACCGCTCGCCAGCGTCGTGGAGATGCCGGTCTGGGTCAGCGGCAGCGCGTCCGCGGCGGCCACGACGACCGCGGCCACGGTGAAGACCGCGTTGGCGATAACGACGCCGATCCCGGCGCGATACAGGTCGGGCGCTGCCGCGAGGGCGAACACCACCAGCCCGTAGAGCACGAAGAACGCGCCGATGCCGTACTCGGCGATCGAGCTCAGTCCGGTGAGCGACGAGAGCGGATCAGCGGCCGCGGCGATCATCAGGCCGGCGAACCCCGTCAGCGTTGCGTCGAGCCGCATGGCGAAACGCAACAAGGAGTCGGTGGAGTCGGCGAGGGGTCGGGGGGCCAGTCCAGTAACAGCAGTCATGTCGAGAACTCCTTGCGTATGGGGTGGAACACCTCTGAGCGTGCCGTTCCGGGACTGCCAGATCGACGCATGGCACTGCCAAGCAGTGCCATGCGCAGGTCAACCGGCTGATCTAGGCCACGTATTCCTTGACTAGCCGAGCTAACTGGAGGATTTGGCTAGTTGGAGACGGCCACCCGGCCGCGCAGATCGGCGGCGATGAGTCGGGCCGCCGCGTTCTGCCAGTTGTGCAGCGAACGCTGCGGCACCTCGGTGACGAACCACTGCCAGGCCTGCCGGGCGGTGGGGTCCAGGCCGGCGGCGGTGGCGTTCTGCGCGTAGGCGCGCACACCGACGACGTAGGGGAAATACAGCGAGTTGTAGTAGCGCCACTGCTCGGTGGTGCCGAAGTCGCCGCAGTCGCGGGGTTTGAGCGCTGCGATGCGATCGGCCAGCAGAGCCTTGAGCTCGATGGCGCGCTCCAGCGGCTGGTCGGGCGCCCCGCGCGCGGCCAACCGCTCGTCGATGACCGGCAACCCGGTCAGCGGGCTGGCGACCAGCTTGGATAGGTCGCCGTAGTGGCCCAGCGCCCGACGGGTGAGCCGGGCGAACGTGTCATCGTCGACGACGTCGAGCGGATCGGCCGACCGCAGCGGCAGCGCGGATTGCGTGCGCCGCAACGTCTCCCGGTCGGCACGTAGCATCGGGGATCGCGAGAACACCAGCCGGTCGAGCAGCCCGGCCAACGGGTCGGCCAGCACCTGCACGGCGGTCGCGATCGCCAGGCTGGTGAACAGCAACACCGTCAGCGCGGTCTGGGCGGTCGTCTGTTGCGGGGTCAACGCGATGCCGATCAGCATCTGGCCGCCGAGCAGCACCGCCACCGCGCCGGTGCCGGTGAATGAGCGCAGCATGTCGGCGCGCAGCGCCTGCCCCTCGTCGAACGCGTCCCACATCGCGACCGCCACACCCAGGCTGAGCACGTCGCAGCTCGTCGAGGCCAACGCCAGCCAGCTCGGCACCACGCCCAGCGGAATGATCAGGATCGCGTTGGCCAGCGCAAAGAACAGCGTCGCAGTGATAACCAGCCCGACCACCGGGATCTTCTGCGCCCGGCGCCGCAGCGCGGCGATCATCGCGCCCAGCGTGGACGTCGAGATCACCGCGAGCATCACCAGGTGGCCGAGCCGCAGCGGCCCGCTCACGGTGCCCGCCAGCGTCGCACCGATTAGCGTCAGCGCGGCAACACCACCGACCAACAACAGCTCACCGGTGCGCGCCCGCCCGGCGTCGGATGGCCGGGCCAGCTCGAGTAGCACCGCGAACCAGGCCACGCCGGGGACGGCGACGAGGTAGATCTCGATGTGGCCGAGCAGCGCGGAGTGCGTGACGAGCCGAACCGCATCGAGTGCCACCGCCGCCGCAAAGCTGCACAGGCCGATCGCCGAGAACGCGAGCACCGGCTTGCGCGGATCGCGGGACAACAGGTAGAGCCCCAGCCACCAACTCAGCGAAAACACCAACGCCGACAGCGCAGCCATGCACCCAGTGTGACACGTAGCCGACGGGCGCTATATGCCGTAACGGCGATGGCGCAGGCTGTAGTCGCGCAACGCGCGCAGGAAGTCGACCCGGCGGAATGCCGGCCAATGCGCTTCGGTGAACCACATCTCCGAGTAGGCGCTTTGCCACAACAGGAAGCCGGACAGCCGCTGCTCCCCCGACGTCCGGATGACCAGGTCGGGATCCGGCTGCCCGGAGGTGTACAGGTTCTCCGAGATCGCGTCGACGGTGACGGCGTCGACGAGTTCCTCGGTGCCGGCCCCGTTGGCGATCTCCTTGTTCAACAGTGCGCGGACGGCATCGGCGATCTCCTGCCGACCGCCGTAGCCGACCGCGACGTTGACGTGGAAGCCCGAGTTCGCGGTCGCCGCGGTGCCTTCGACCGCGTCACGGAGTCGTCGCGCGGGCTCCTCGCCGATCAACTCCAAATCCCCGACCGTGCGCACGCTCCAGCGGTTGGCCGGTGCGCAGATCTCCTCGACGACGTCGGTGATGATCTCGATGAGCGCAGCCAGCTCGGCGGGATCGCGGCGCAGGTTATCGGTGGAAAGCAAGTAGACCGTTGCCATTTCGATGCCGGCCTCTTGACACCAGCGCAGCATCTCGGCGATCTTGGCCGCGCCCATTCGATAGCCGTAACTGACGTCGTCGTACCCGGCGTCGCGCGCCCACCGCCGGTTGCCGTCGCACAGCACGGCGATATGGCGCGGCAGCGCCGGCTTGGATGCGGCCAGACCTTGCCGCAGCCGCAACTCATAGAGCCGGTAGAGCGGCTCTTTGAGGCGAGGCGGAATGATCTCCACAGGGAACCAGATTACTGTTGATGGCGACGCTCACCAGCGATCCGGCCGCAAAGGCAGGAAGTGATTCAGGGAGGGATCGCCAGGAATGACCCGCGAGTCCGACGTGGCCACCGAGGCCGGCGCCGGCCCGGCCAACACCGTCGAGGAAGTCGCCGGTCAGGTCCTGCAGTCGGCTGCCAAGGTGTTGACCAAGCCGAGGGCACGGGGCTGGATCCATTTGGTGTCGGCCATTGTCGCAGTC
>DASQSQ010000009.1:0-7203 GCA_035642315.1 Mycobacterium sp. | reverse complement strand
CGCGGCACCAACACCTGGACCGGAACGTTGGTCTGCGGCAGCTGTGCGCCCGGCGCCAGGAACGGCGCAGGCATGTTGGCCCGGTACAGGTTGAGGTCATTGACGTAGTCGCCGGTTGAGCGTGCTGGCGCAAGAGTCTGGGTCCGGGTGCTCGAGTTGCCGATACGCCCAAAGGCGTCAATCACTTTCACGCCCAACCCGGACCGAATCATCAACTCCGGCAGTCCGGGGCACAGGAAGAACCAGATGTATCCCGACGCCATGAATTGCCGGACGACGTCAAAGAGGCCGCGTGGAGTACGCGCCGACCGCAAGAATTTGCCCGCATAGTTCAGATGCGGCCCCGAGATCGACGTTAACGACGCGACCTTGCTCATCACCACGTCGTCGGTGACGGCGGCCCAGCCCTGAATGGACCCCCAGTCGTGGGCCAGCAGATGCACCTGACCGACGCCCAGGCTGTCGATCACCGCGCCGACATCGGAGATCAGTTGGGGGAAGCGGTAACCCGACCGGCCCGATGGACGCTCCGATTCGCCGGCTCCCCGCACGTCGTACGCCACGAAGTTGTAGCGACCGCCAAGCTCGGCGGCCACCCCGTCCCACAGGTGATGGTTGTCTGGATAACCGTGAATCGCCAGGACGGTCGGCCGCTGTGGGTCGATCTCGGTGTCGGCGTGCACGGCCAGCGCGATGCCGTCCGACGCGGTCACGCATGCGCGGGTCATCAATTCCTCTCGGCTCAATGGGACGCGCGGGCGGCGGGTGAGACGGCGAGGTAGTCGACCGCGCGCTCGACCCCGCCAAGCTGTGACGGATGGAAGTTTGGCTTGTAGTACGCGCCGATCACCCGTACGAATCGCAGCGGCCCAGGCACCAAACCACGTCGGGCCGCCTTGAGGTAATCCCGCCAGCGCGCTTTCGCGCCAGGCCTGACTTGCGGGTCCACCGAGTACATGAAGCGGACCCCGCGTATCCACAGCAGCAGCATCATCGGCGTGACCACCAGCTGGGTGCGCACCTGCCGCAAGTAGCCGGCCCGGAGATGCTTCATCACGTCAAACGCGACGGCCTTGTGCTCGACTTCCTCGGCGCCGTGCCAGCGCAGCATGTCCAGCATCACCGGGTCGGTACCGATCGCGTCGTGCTGGGGAGTGTCCAGAATCCATTCCCCCAGAATCGCGGTGTAATGCTCGACGGCCGCGACGATCGCCACCTGCTCGAGCAACCAGCTGTGCCGTCGTCGCAGGCTCCAGCGGGGCCGCTCGCCCATCAGCTTTCCGAAGAGCCAGTCGATCTGGCCGGTGAACGGCGTCAGGTCGATCCCGTTGGCCGCGAAGTAGTCCTGCACCCCGGTATGCGCCTGGGCATGCATCGCTTCCTGGCCGATGAACCCCTGCACGTCAAGCCGCAGCTGGTCGTCCTTGATCAGCGGCAAGGTCTTCTTGAACACCTCGACGAAGAACTCTTCGCCGGCGGGCAGCAGCAGGTGCAGGACATTGAGCACGTGGGTGGTGAACGGCTCGCCCGGCACGTAGTGCAGCGGGAGCCTCGACCAGTCGAAGTCGACATCGCGCGCTTCGAGGACCAGTCGTTCGTGGTCGGCCGCGTGGCCTCGGCGGGAAAGATGCGGACCGACGGCGTCGTCGCTGACCGTGAACACCGCAGCAGCATACCCGGTACCCCCGGTATCGGGAATCCCGGTGTGACTAGATCGGCGCCGCACCCCGGAGGTGCTCGAAAATCAGCGACGTCTGGGTGCCCGCGACGTCGGCGTCGGCGTTGAGGTTTTCGACGACGAATGAGCGCAGGTCTTCGGTGTCACGAGCGGCGACGTGCAGGATGAAGTCGTCGGCCCCGGCCAGGAAGTAGACATCCATCACCTGGGGCCTGCGGCGGATCTGCTGGATGAAGTCACGGATCTTCCCGCGGGCGTGCGACTGCAGGCTGACCGAGATCATCGCCCGCAGTGGCAATCCGACCGCGACCGGGTCAATGTCGGCGTAGAAGCCGCGAATGACGCCTATGTCCAGCAACCTGCGGACCCGGCCGTGGCAGGTCGATGCCGCGATATCGAGTTCCGCGGCCAGTGCGCTGTTCGTGATGCGCGCGTCCGCGTGCAGCAGGCTCAAAATTCTGCGGTCCAAGTGATCGAGACCGGCTGGCTGAAGATCCTTCGACGCAGCCTGGGCGCCAACCGTGATTTCCGTTGTTTCTACAGGCATTGCTCGATTCTACAGCCGTGTCTTCAGGGCCTTTGAATGATCTTCGAACTTTCTTCACAATTGACTCATGCAAGTCGGAATCCCCACCGAGACCAAGAACAACGAATTCCGGGTGGCCATCACCCCCTCCGGCGTCACGGAGCTGACCCGCCGTGGCCATGAGGTTGTGATCCAGGCCGGCGCCGGCGAGGGTTCAGCGATCGCCGACAGCGACTTCAAGGCCGCCGGCGCGCAACTGGTCGCCACCGCCGACGAAGTCTGGGCCGCGGCCGACCTGGTCCTCAAGGTCAAGGAGCCGATGCCGATCGAGTACGCGCGGATGCGGCGCGGACAAACCCTGTTCACCTACCTGCACTTGGCCGCCTCCCGTGCCTGCACCGACGCGCTGTTGGCGTCGGGCACCACATCGATCGCCTACGAGACCGTCCAGAACGCCGACGGCGCATTGCCGCTGCTGGCCCCGATGAGCGAGGTCGCCGGCCGGCTGTCGGCCCAGGTCGGCGCCTACCATCTGATGCGCACCCACGGCGGACGCGGCGTGCTGATGGGCGGCGTGCCGGGTGTTGAGCCGGCCAACGTCGCCGTGATCGGCGGCGGGACCGCCGGCTACAACGCCGCCCGCGTGGCCGTCGGGATGGGCGCAACGGTCACGGTGCTTGACGTCAACGTCAACAAACTTCGCGAGCTCGACACCGCGTTCGACGGCAGGGTGCAGACCCGCTACTCGACCGCCTTAGAGCTCGAGGAGGCCGTGAAACGTGCTGACCTGGTCATCGGCGCTGTGCTGTTGCCGGGCGCGAAGGCGCCCAAATTGGTATCGAATTCCCTTGTCGCGCATATGAAGCCAGGCGCGGTGCTGGTCGACGTCGCCATCGACCAGGGTGGCTGCTTCGAGGACTCACACCCGACCACGCACGACGACCCGACGTTCGCCGTCTGCGACACGCTGTTCTACTGCGTGGCGAACATGCCCGCTGCGGTGCCGAAAACGTCGACGGTCGCGTTGACCAACGCCACCATGCCCTACGTGCTCGAGCTTGCCGACCGCGGATGGCAAGCCGCCTGCCGGTCGAACCCTGCGCTTGCCAAAGGCCTTTCGACGCATGAGGGAGCGCTGCTGTCCGAGCGCGTGGCCGCCGACCTGGCGTTGCCGTTCACCGAACCGGCTGACGTGCTGGCCTGACCCGCACATCGCGTGCTACACAAACGGCGTGAGCTCACTTGCCGATGACACTCGCTGGATGGATGCGGTCGACCAGGCCGCCTTGGTCAAATCCGGTGACGTAACGGCGCTCGAGTTGCTCGAAGCGGCCATCGAGCGCATCGAGCGCATCGATCCCGCCCTCAACGCCGTGGTCATCCGCTGGTTCGATCATGCCCGCGACACCGCCCGGGCTGAGCTGCCCGACGGGCCGTTCCGTGGCGTGCCGTTTCTCATCAAGGACCTGTTCGCCGGTTACGCCGGTCAGCGCATCAGCAACGGCAACCGCGCGCTCAAAAGCGAGAAGGTGATCTCCGACGCCGACACCACGTTGGTCAGCCGCTACCGTAGCGCCGGTTTGGTGATCGCCGGCCGGACCAACAGTCCCGAACTGGGAAGTGTGCCGACTACCGAACCGCTGGCCTGGGGCGCGACGCACAACCCATGGGACCTCAGTCGTTCGCCCGGCGGATCCAGCGGTGGCTCGGCGGCCGCCGTCGCCAGCGGGATGGTCCCGTTCGCGCACGCCAGCGATGGCGGCGGCTCCATACGTATTCCCGCTTCGTGTTGCGGGCTGGTTGGTCTGAAGCCCAGCCAGGGCAGGATCTCGCTTGGCCCGATCCGCGACGAAACCGCGCTGTCGGTCGAGCTTTGCGTGAGCCGGACGGTGCGCGACACCGCGACACTGCTCGATGCTGTTCGCGGACCCGCCATCGGCGACACCGTGATCGCGCCTGCCCCTGCGCGTCCGTACGTCGACGAGGTCGGTGCCGACCCGGGCCGGTTGCACATCGGCCTGCTCGATCACCATCCGCAAGGAGAACCCGTCGCATCCGAGTGCACGGCGGCCGCACGGTCGGTTGCCACCTTGCTCGAATCGCTCGGCCACACGGTCGAAGTGGCATGGCCCGCAGCGCTCGAGGACACCAGGTTGAGCTCGCGCTTCGGGGCCATGTGGAGCACGAACGTGGGTGTCAGCCTCCGGCGTTTCGAAGAAGAGCTCGGACGCCCCCTCGAGCAGGACGAATTCGAACCGATGAACCGCGTCCAGGCCGAGTTCGCCACGCACATAACCGCCGTCGACTATGCGCTTGCGCTGGCGGCCACCACCCAGTTCCGCCGCGCGCTGCAGTCCTGGTGGGCAGACGGCTGGGATCTGTTGCTCACCCCGACGGTGGCTGAGCTTCCGCTGCCACTGGGCACCATCGGCAACAACCCCGATCACCCGATGGATGCCATGGAACGCTCGGGCCGGTTCATTCCGTTCACCCCGCCGTTCAACATGAGCGGCCAGCCCGCGATCAATGTGCCCGTCGAGTGGACCGATGGTGGGCTGCCTGTCGGGGTGCAGTTGGCGGCTGCCTATGGCCGCGAGGACGTCCTGCTACGCGTGGCCAGCCAACTGGAACTCGCCAAGCCGTGGGCACAGCGCAAGCCTCAGGTCTGAGCGCGCCGACGACGAAATAGCGCGCCGATGAGGTGGGGGCATTTCCCGCTTGCGGGGGCGAGCGGCGCCTATGGCCGAAGCTTTAGACGTCGCCGAGCGTCTTGACGATGTCCTTCGCCGGCCCCGTGCGTGTCTCGCGGTATGCGGTTCCCGCCCAAAGATTGGTGCCGTGCGGGTCCTCCAACGCCACCGAGGCCTTGCGGATCGGCGAGGTCATCTGGTTGACCTCGGGGTAGCCCAATGGCGCCACGTCGCCGAATAGCCGGGTAAAGTCGTTCTCCAGACCGCGCGCATAGCGGCCCGAGAAAGCCCGAGTGACAACGGTTTTGACGAATTCCGGATGCTGTAGCGCAGCGCGGTGTGCGGCGTTGGTGCCGGCTTCGTCGCTGAGCAGTAGCCCGGTGCCGATCTGGGCGGCTACCGCTCCCCTGTTCATTACGGCCGCCACATCGTCGGGGGTACCCAATCCGCCGGCCGCGATGAGCGGCACGTCGTGGGCGCTGCGGATCCGGGCAAGCAACGCGTGCAACGACTCTCTACCGGGATCCATGTCCGGTGCGAAGGTGCCACGGTGCCCGCCGGCATTCGGACCCTGAACGATCAAGCCGTCCGCGCCTGCGGCCAGAGCCACTCCGGCCTCGTAAGCCGACGTCACCGTGACGAAGAGCAGCATTCCCAGTGCGCCGAACCAGCGCATGACATCCGGTGACGGGGCACCGAAGGTGAACGACACCATCTCGGGCCGTAGGTCGGCCACCACCTCGAGCTTTTGCTGATAGCCGTCGTCGTCACCGAAGTTGGGATAACCGATTTCGACCCCGTAGTGCTCGGCGAGCTCGTCGAGCGCCTCCGCGTAGTGGTCCAGCGCATGGACGTCGGCGACGCTGGGTTGCGGCACAAAGAGGTTGACGCCCAACGGGCCGGTGGTCGCAGCGCGGGTGGCTGCGATGTCGTTGGCGAGGCGCTCTGCAGTCAGGTAGCCGCTGGCCAGGAAGCCAAAGCCGCCGGCGTTCGAGACCGCCGCCGCCAGCGCCGGCGTTCCCGGGCCGCCTGCCATCGGCGCTCCCACGATTGGCACCTCGAGATCCCAGAACCCCAGTACCATCGCGCTACCTTGCTATCGCCCGAAGCTGCCCCGGCAGCGACCTTTTCGACTGATGCGGACCAAGAACGGCCACTCCGTACGTGTTGCCCAGCAGCCGGCGGGCCGTCGCATTAACCTCTTCCACGGTGACCTCGTCGAGTTCCTGCAGCGTGCGGTCGATACTTCGATGCTCAGCGTAGTTGAGTTCGCTGCGGCCGATACGGTTCATCCGGGAATTGGAGTCCTCCAGGCCGAGCACCAGCCCGCCGCGCAGCGAACCCTTGGCGATCCGGCACTCGGCCTCGGTGATGCCGTCGCGTGCCACCGTCTCGAGTACCTCTGTGGTCACCCGCGCCACTTCGCCGAAACGCTCGGGCAGGCACGCGGCGTACACCGACAGCGCGCCGCTGTCGGAGAACATGTCCAACGACGAATAAACCGAGTACGCCAACCCGCGGGACTCCCGAACCTGTTGGAACAAGCGTGAACTCAACCCACCACCGAGCGCGGTGTTGAGCACCGAGAGCGCCCAGCGATGCTGCCAGTGCCGGCCGGGTGTGCGCACCCCCAGGCAGACGTGGGTTTGTTCGGCATTGCGGTTGGCCAACATCAACTGCGGGCAACCGGTGATGCGGCCGGTGCCCTTGCGCGGCGCCACCGGACGCCGATCCCTGACCAGGCGCGGCCCGAAGCGCTCGCGGACCAACGCCACCACGTCATCGTGGTCGACGTTGCCGGCCGCCGCGACGACCATCCGCTCGGGCGTGTAGCGCCGCATGTGAAACGAATGCAGTTGAGCGCGTGTCATCGCCGACACCGATTCCACGCTGCCGATTACCGGACGGCCCACCGGATGATCACCGAACAGCGCCGTCAGGAACATGTCGCCCAGTGCGTCCTCGGGGTCGTCGTCACGCATGGCGATCTCCTCGAGCACGACGTCGCGCTCGAGCTCGACATCGTCGATGGCGCAACGTCCGTTGAGCACCACGTCACCGACCAAGTCGACGGCCAGCTCCAGATCGCTGTCGAGCACGTGCGCGTAGTAGCAGGTGTGCTCCTTGGCGGTGAACGCGTTCAGCTCACCGCCGACCGCATCGACCGCCTGCGCGATGTCGACGGCGGTGCGTGTCGGCGTCGACTTGAACAGCAGATGCTCGAGGAAGTGTGCGGCGCCGGCCACGGTCGCACCCTCGTCGCGCGATCCGACACCCACCCAAACCCCGACCGACGCGGAGTGCACCGC
>DASQSQ010000008.1:0-10890 GCA_035642315.1 Mycobacterium sp. | reverse complement strand
GCCGGCATCGATTTCCCCGGAATGACCTCGCATGATGCGGTCGCGCGGATGGCGTTCGGCGTGGCGCCCCCCGACGACTGGGTCGATCCGGTCACCGGGACGCTCGACATTCCCGGGTGGGGCCGTCTTCCGCCCACGCCGTTCTACCGCGCCGAGCGTGGCGTGTTCGCCTGCCGCCGGTTTGGCGGCAGGGCGATGGTCATCTCCCTCGAGTTGGACCCATCGGCTCAAGAGGATCTTCTCGACGACGACGACCACGTGGACGAGCCGCCGGTCAGCTTGGCCGAGATCGAGGCAAGTGTGAAGCGGGTGCTCGGCGTTGACGTTCCGCTGCGGCCGATATCTCCCGACAGGCCACTGGATCTACGTCGCTTCTACGGCATCAACTCGCGAATCGCCTCGCAGTACAAGGTCGGTCGGGTGATATTGGTCGGTGACGCGGCGCATGTGCACTCCCCGCTTGGCGGGCCCGGGCTGAATCTCGGCCTGCAGGACGCGGTGAACCTCGGCTGGAAGCTGGTGGCCGTCCTTGCCGGCGGCGCCGACCCGGCGCTGCTGGACACGTACCAGACCGAGCGCAGGCCCGCTGCCGAGCGGGTCATCATGCACAGCCGATCCCAACTGGCTCTCACCAGGCCTGGAACGGAAATCACTGCGCTGCGCGAACTATTCTCCGAACTGCTGACGGAACCCGGCGTCGCCCGCCGGCTCAGTCAGCTGGTGTCCGGCGCGGAGAATCGATACGGGGCCGACCCTGACGCGCATCCGCTGGCCGGACGGTGGGTGCCCGATTTCGCTGTCGCCGGTGCCGACGAAACACGACGGGTCGCGGAGCTCGCCCGCTCCGGGCGACCGCTGCTGATTGACCTCACCGAGGGCGCGGTCGTCGGTGCCGCCATTTCTGATGTCGCTGAACGGATTACCGTCGCCGCGGGAAGCCCGGTCGGCGATGTGTCGGCCACCGCGTTGCTGGTACGCCCGGACGGTTATGTGGCATGGGCCTCGTCGGAGCCGAAGCCGGACGTTGACCAGCTTCGTCGCGCCCTCAAGACGTGGTTCGCCATCCCCACGCGCTGAAAGTTCGCTATTTCGAAGCGATTTCGTCTTGATACTTCTTGGTCATATGCGCGACGGCGTCATTCTGCGACTGCGCGAGCCCTTCTCGCACCGCGCTGGCGCGCGCCGCGGCATCCAATGTCGGTTGCGCCTGACCCTGAAAATGCGGCATCACTTCGGCAGCGAACAACTCGGCAGACCGTTTGGTCGCCGCCGGATTGGCCCACTCGTGGCCCATCTGCAGCATGCAGCCGAACCCGCCGGATTGATCCCACATCCGCTGCACCTGTGCCCGCGCCCGCTCCGGGGTGCCGATCACACCCGCGCCGTTGTCGTTGATGACGTCGATCATCTCGTCGATCTGTTCGCCTGGCATGGTCATCTGGGGGAACGCGGCCACCTTCTGGAAGTACCGGAACCAAGGCTCGAGGCCGAATTTCACATCCTCGCGGGCTTGCTTGTCGGTCTCGGCGATGTGGAACGGGCCTACCAGGCTCCAGTTCTTGCGATCGACCTGGGTGCCGAACGCCGCGGCGCGCTCTTCCACGATGTCCCAGTGATACTGGAGCGCGTTGAAGCCGTCGATAGTCAGCGTTGCCCCGATGGACAGCAGGCCGATGCCGTGCCTGCCGGCCAGCCGCGCACCCGTCGGCGAGGCCACCGCGGCCACCGCCAACGGAACACCCCCGTCGGAGTACGGAGCGAGCTGCAGCTGGGCATCGTGCAACTCGTGCGTCGGTGTCTTAGCGGACACCGTCTCGCCCCGCAGCAGCCGCACGAGGATGTCGAGGTTGGTGTCCAGCAGCTCTCGCGTGTCGATGGGGGTCAGTCCGATCATCGACGAGTCGCTGGGTAGCGAACCCGGCCCCACCCCGCCGATTACGCGGCCGTGCGTCAGGTGATCCAGCATCATCAACCGGTCGGCGACCCAGAGCGGGTTGTGATAGGCGAGCGAGATGACCCCCGTGCAGAGCTTGATCCACTTGGTCCGTTCCGCGGCCGCGGCGATGAAGATCTCCGGCGAGGCGATGAGCTCGGTGCCCGCCGAGTGATGCTCGCCAATCCACGCTTCGTCGAAGCCGAGCGCGTCGAGGTGTTCGACGAATTCAAGATCTCGCTGCAAGGCAAGCGTCGGGTTGGTGCCTGCGCGATGGAACGGTGCGATGAAATACCCAAATCTGAGCTTGGCCACGTGCGGTCCCCTAGCAGTCGAGTTGAGGAGAACGTTAGCGCGACTAGTTCAGCGGCGGTACCCGATCACGGCCAGCCACCGCACCCGACGCCGGGGACGCAACCGTGGCCGCCGCCCGGTCCGCCGCCGCCGCTGGGACCGCCAGGGATGGTGCCCCAGCCACCACCGGGCCCACCGCCACCGGTAGGCCCGCCGGGGATGCTGCCACTGCCGCCGTTTGGTCCGCCACCACCGGTCGGGCCGCCCGGGATGCTGCCACTGCCGCCGTTGGGTCCGCCGCCGCCGGTGATACCGCCAGGCCCACCGCCGCCGGGCGCCGGCGCCGGCGCAGGTGCCGGCGCAGGTGCCGGCGCGACGCTCGATGAAGGGGTTGTCGTTGTCGTCGTCGTTGTCGTCGTGGTGGTCGTCGGCCCGCCTTTGCCGCCGCCCCCGCAGCCAACCGCCAACACGAGCAGGGCCGCACCGCCGATCAATGCCATGGTCGTCCGAGCTTCAGACTTCACGCGCAATCCCCTATCTCGTCGGATGCATCGGCTGATACCCCGGACCGGGGTCAACGAAACCCGTTGAATGCGTACGGGAATTCAACTCCACCTGGACAACTGGGAACGTATCAGTGGAGCGATTTTCTCTGCCATGTACGCGTGTCCGGCGTCGTTGGGATGCACGCCATCAGGGCCGATCAGGTCGGGCCTGCCGACGAACCAGCCCTCGCTGATCGGGTCGATGAATGTCGCCCCGATCCACTCGGCCTGCGTGTTGAGAGTGTCGCGGACGTACAAAACGTCGAATGGCGGATTGGCGGTCGGCCACGGCGGGCCGATCACCAGCAGCTTCGATGAGGGCGCGATGCGGCGTGCGAGATCGAAAGTGTCGTGTGCCATGCCCGCCATCTGCATGGGATCCACGCCTTGGTCATTGCGGGAGCCGAAGAAGACCACCAGCGCATCGTCGGGGTGGACTGCTCTGTTGGTCAGATCCTCGAAAACGCTGCCATGATCACCGCGCACGACGTAGCCGGCTCTGCCCTCGGATGCCACATCGGGCGAGATCTGAACCCCCTGGTGAGCGAGCGCCAGCCAGGTGCGTGTGGTCCAGGTGTTCGGGCCTTCCCCGCCCTCCTCGGTGCCGGTGGTGTACGAGTCCCCGATCACCGCGACGTGATCAATCGGGGTGCCACGAGCCGCTGTCTGGTATGGCCGTGCCGGGGCCGTGTGGCGGCCGACGATTCCGACGGCGAGGGCCAGGGCGATGGCTAGGGAGATCGCCAACGTGGCCAGACGACCCATTCCTACCTGCACTGCCCACCCCTCGACCGCGTGCCGCACCCGTTTGGGCGGCATCGTTGAAAACAACACGACGCATTGCGCCGCCGACGCGCGGATGTCCGGTTGGACGCCGAACAGGACCCGGTCAGCGCAGGTTAAGCCCCACTGCGTCGACGGACACGGGACACCCAGGGGCCCGTGCCACAGGGATCGTACTTGATCAGTGTGTGGCGCAGCAGCGTTCGCGTGCGGAGTCGATGCCTACCCTGCGCGGACCGAGATCGACTTCGATCTCGCTTCCAGTGCCCGGTCGACCGATTGCAGCTTGCCGGCGGCCGCGTGAGCAGCCGGATCGGTCCGGGCGTCGAGGTTCGGACCGCTGACGTCGACCATCCCCCGCATCCAGCGTCGGGCGGGTTCTTCAACGAAGTGGAACAGCACGATCGCGGCGCCGATGATGATCGTCAGCAGGCCGGCGAGGATCAACTTCCCGACCGTGCCCTGCAGCGTGAGCTGGTACTGCTCGGCGGTCCATATCCACGACGTGTGCACCAGCTCGTGGACCATGTAGACGCAAAACGAGATTTGCCCGCCGTAAACCATCAACCGGGTGGACAGCAGCGCCGGCAGGCTGCCCGTACCGATCGCCAGCGTCATCACCAGCGGCACGAACAGGACGTCGACCAACCCGGCGGTGTCAGTGACACCGTGCAGCGGATGCGCGTCGAATAGATAGAGCAGGCCCACGACGCCGGCGATCAGCAGCGCGGAGACGTAACCGGCTGCGCGGCGACCGCGATCTGACGGCTGCAGCCGGCTGACTGCCGCCGCGACCAGTGCTCCGGCGGTGAACTGCATGACGATGCGCGGCAGCCAACTCCACGGCGTGTAGAACTGGCCGGTTACCAGCAGCGACACCACCGGGGGTAGCGAGGCGGCGACCGCCATCCACATCAGGCCGCGGGCGCGGGTCGTGCGCGCCATCCGGAAGATCACCAGCACCAGTAGCCCGAACAGCAGGTAGGCCAACCACTCGGCGCTAATCGACCATGCGGGCCCGTCCCAGCTCGAGTCGTCGAAGAACGGCTGGAACCACAGCTGTACCAGCAGCACCTGACGCACATAGCTGATCGCGGTGAATCGGCCGATGTCCTGGGACGGCACGTGCCCGACGTGCAGGGTGAAGATCACCCACAGCGCCGCGAGATGCAAGGTGACCAGATATACGGGCCATACTCGGGCCAGCCGCAGCCAGAGAAAGTGCAGGGTGGACCGTGTCGACCAGGACCAGCCCAGTCGATCGAGGTAATTCCAGGTCAGTACGAACCCGCTCAGAATGAAGAACAGGTCGACGCCCTGGGCTCCGCAGTTGAGCACGGGCGAGAGCGCGTCGCGGAATCCGGGCGCCGCATCCCGCAGCAGCGGGCGAAAGTGAAATAGCACAACCCACACGGCGGCGATGATGCGAAGTCCTGTGAGGGCCTTTATGTCTCCGCTGCGCACAACACTCTTCCCGTCAGGCCACTTGCGCCACCAGTTCGGGCGGTTTAACTCCACGCGACCCGACAAAACGACGGCGATGGGAGGGTATCAGTGCTGTTGCCCCGATTGCGAGTCGTCGACTCGGTGTGGCACCTGAGAATCGCACGCGCGCACATGTTGTGCGGCCTGCACGGCGGCCTCCACGAACCGGCGTAACGCGGCGTTATGCGCCCGGGGCAGAAACGCCAGCGCGACCGGGCTTGGCGGGGCGTCGCGCAGCGCAATGAATCGCACCCCAGGATGAATATTGCGCCTGACAGCCACGTCGGGGATCACGCCGATGCCGCGATCGGCGACGACCGATTCGATCCACTCGTCGAAATTGCCTGTCTCCACAACGGTTTTTGGCCCGGCCCCGGCCGGCCATGACCACGGTCCGGTGGTGCCGCTGGCGATGTTGACGACCAGCGGCCACCGCGGGACATCGGCCCAGTCCAGCTCCGATTTGTTCGCCAAGCGGGAATGAACCGAACACACCGCCACCCGCGACTCATTGAACAGGTGCACCACACGCAAGGAGGCGCCGACTCCGTGTTCGGCGTGGCCACGCACCACCGCGACGTCGACCTTGCCCTGGCGCACAGCTTCTGACGCATCGTCGGTGCGGACCAGGTTGACTGTGATCCCGGTGGCCCGCTCGAAGCGCGCAACCGTGTCCTGGGCCCATGGGTCGGGCAGCAACCAGCTGAACCCGAGCCGGATGGTGGCTTGCCGCCGAACGGCACCGATACCACGTTCCAGCTCGGCGAGGATCCGTTGCGCGTAGTCGAGAAAGGCCCGCCCGCCGGCGGTCACCTCAACGTGCCGCGAACTGCGGTCGAGCAGCGTCGCGCCCAGTGCGTCTTCCAACTGCTGAATCGTGCGGGTCAACGCCGGCTGGGTGATCATGAGTTCGCCTGCGGCCTGGGTGAATGACTTGAGTCGAGCTACCGCTTCGAACGCGCGCAGGTGGCGAAACTCCACTCGGCTGCTGTCCGGCACGCTCATGCCTGACAAGCATAGATGCTTTACAACGGGCATTTCACAGGTTCTCTTGATGCGCCTAACGTCGTTGGCAGCAGGGCGCACACCGTGCCCGAGTCACCGGGAGAAGATCATGCCGTTGCTGTACGTCGACATCATCGAGGGCCGCACACCGTCCGAGATTCAGGCAATGCTGGACGCAATCCACGACGCGGTCGTCGAAGCGTTCCAGGTGCCGGAGCGCGACCGCTACCAGGTGGTGCGCACCCATCCGGCCCACGAGATGGTGGCCCTGGACACCGGTCTCGGCATCCCCCGCTCATCGGCGCTGGTGGTGCTGCACGTGGTCAGCAGGCGACGTCCGCGCGAATTCAAAGAACGGTTCTACAAGTTGCTGGCGTCCAATCTTGCCGAGCGCTGTGGGCTCGACCCAGCGGATTTGATTGTCTCGGTGACCGAAAACAATGACGATGATTGGTCTTTCGGTTATGGACGGGCGCAGTTCCTCACCGGAGAGCTCACGTGAGCGCCACCATGTCGCCGACTACTCGTCTGACGAAATTTTTCGGGATCGAGCACCCGATCCTGCTTGCGCCGATGGCCGGGATCTCCGGGGGCCGGCTCGCGGCGGCCGTGACAACGGCGGGCGGCCTCGGCCTGATCGGCGGCGGCTACGGCGACTCGGACTGGCTGCAACGCGAATTCGGCCTCGCCGGGGGCGCAAAGGTCGGATGTGGCTTCATCACCTGGAGTCTCGCTCGCAACCCTGACCTGCTTGAGATGGTGCTGGCTCAGCAACCGGCGACGGTCATGCTGTCGTTCGGTGATCTGCGGCCGTTCGCCGACCGCATCCGTGCCGCCGGCGTTCCGCTCATCGCACAGGTGCAAACGCTCGACCACGCGCGTCAGGCGCTGGACGCCGGCGCGGACATTCTGGCGGCCCAGGGGGGCGAGGCAGGTGGGCACGGAATGAGTGCCCGCTCGACGTTCACCCTGGTACCTGAAGTCGCAGACATTGTCGCCGAGCGCTCCCCCGACACGCTGGTGCTGGCTGCCGGCGGTGTCGCCGACGGCCGCGGGCTTGCGGCGGCGCTGGCGCTGGGTGCGGACGGTGCGCTCGTTGGCACAAGGTTTTGGGCTACCCCCGAGGCGTTGGTTTCGCCGCGAGCACACGAGCGGGCCATCCGGGCCGTCGGGGACGACACCTTTCGCACTCAGGTCTATGACGCTGTGCGGCAACTGGATTGGCCCGCCGAATACAACGAGCGGGCGATTGGCAACTCCTTCCTCGACATCTGGCACGGCAACGAGGCGCAGCTGTCGGCGTCGTTGCCCGAGGCGATCGAGGCATTCGAGAAGGCTGTTGCCGCAGAGGATTTCGACGCCGCCGCGATACTCGTCGGAGAGGCGGTGGGACTCATTCACGAGGTTCGCCCGGCCGCTGACATCGTCCATGACATGGTCCGCGGCGCGACCGAAATCCTGGATCGACGAGCAGGCGCCGGGTAGTAGCGGTCGTCGTCAGTACAGCGGCGACCAGGCGGAGGTGCGTAGCAGCCGACTCTGCCACTGGTCGCGGTACTGCAAGGCATCGAACATGTAGGTTCCGGGTCCGCGGTGCTCAGCCGGGATGTCGGTAGTCAGCAGATGCAGCAGGGTCGCGTAATCGTTGGTTGCGTCAATCTTCTGCCACAGCATCGCCTCTCGGCGTTTGTGGCTGCCGTGCGCCACCTGGAAGCAGGCCTGGATTTCGAGCACCCTTCTGCCGGGTGGGGCTTTGGACAGCACCCGATAGTAGATCTCATCCCACGAGCGGATGTAGTCGTCCAGCGGGGCATAAGGCCAACCGGTGTCTTCCATGAACAAACTGAGCGGATGCGTTGCGCCATTGATGGGAACGCTATTCAGGTCCACCTCTTGTAGGGGTGACCACTCGACTGGCAGCAGGATTTTTCCAATGACCTCGTGGCGCAGGTTGTCCAGCTCGCGCATCCATGGCGCCAGATCGCCGCTTTGTGCCCGCCGGGCCAGCCTCTCCCACGCCGCACCGTCGGCGATGCCGGTGACAGTGACCACGTTGTAGGCCGCCCCCGATCCGTGAGCGTGGTTGGTATACCAGAGCAGCCGAGCATCGTCCTGCTCTGCCAGTGTCGGCATCCACCCTTCGCGGTAGGCCGCCTCGAAGTCGTCCTCGCGTGCGCCGACGACCTGGTGGGTCTCGTGTAGAAACAGCACAGCGACTCCTTTCGGTTGCTCAGCTGTTGGTAGCGATCAATTCGGCGAGCTGACGACGGTTGACCTTGCCGGTCTGGTTGTACGGAATGCGGTCGACGATCATCAGCCGCTCAGGCAATTTGAAATAGGCGATGCGCTCTCGGCAATGCGATCGCAGCTCCTCGAGGGTCACCGGTTGACGGGCCACTACCGCAGCGCCTACCCGCTGACCCATTTCGTCGTCGTTGATCCCGGCCACGGCCACGTCGCTGACCGCCGGATGGGCGCGCAAAGCTTCCTCGACCTCGATCGGCCCGAACTTCTCGCCGCCGCGGTTGATGGTGTCGCTCAGCCGGCCGCTGGGATAGATGTAGCCGTCGGCATCCCGGTGGGCGAGATCGCCGGTGTGCAGCCATCCGCCGCTGACGTTTTGATCGGTGCTCACCCACAGCTCGCCGACCGTTCCCGTCGCTACGTCGCTGCCGGTATCCGGATTCACCACTCGCACTTCAACTCCCGGCAGCGGCTTGCCTACCGATCCGACGCGGGTGGGGTCGCGGTGATCCTCCGGCGACAAGGTTGTGTAGGCACCCAGCGTCTCGGTTTGGCCGAATACGTTGGCAAATGCCACATTCGGCAGCGCGGCCATTGCGCGGCGTACCAGCGCCACGGGGGCGGCGGCCGCCCCGTAGGCGATGGCCAGCAGTGAGCTCAGGTCAGCGCTGGTGAAATCGGGATGATCGAGGATGCGCTGCAGCATCGTCGGCACCACAAATGCCGTGCGCACCTGATGCGCTTGCGCCAATCGCAACCACTCTGCGGCGTCGAACCGCTCCTGCACGACCGTCGTGTTGCCGGAGTAGAGGCTGCCGAGCACGCCCAGCGAGCCACCGACGTGGAAGAAGGGCACACACATCATCCCTACCGTGGGCGGTATGTCGGTGCTGAAGGGAGCCCCAATCCCGCGCAGGCGGGCGCTCAATCGACCGCTCGGGATCCCGACGGCCTTCGGGAGTCCGGTTGTCCCGCTTGTGAAGAGCACCAGGGCGTCGCCGTCGGCGATATCCTCGACGACCGGTACCGCCGAAAGCTGTTGGCCGCTCAATAGATCGGCGGGCATCAACGTCTTGGTCGCCCCCGCTGCACGCAGCCGGTCGGCATATGGTTCCCCGGCGACGCCGACCCCGACGCACCCCGCATTGCGCAGCATGTTTCGCAGCTCGGCTGGGGTGAGCGCGGGGTTCATCAGCGCCGCGGCCGCACCGATGCGCGCGGCGCCCAGCACCGATGCGATCGACAGCAGGCTGCCGCCGTCGACGACGGCGACGCGGCTTCCCGCCATCACCCCGGCAGCAGCCAGCCCGGCGGCGCACCGTTCGACCGCCATCGCCAGCTCGCCATAGCCGATCGTGCGGTCGCCGATGATCAGCGCGACGCGTTCCGGATCGCCGGTGGCGGCGGCGTCGATGATCGTGCCGATGTTCATCCGCGGCTCAATACAACGGTGACCACGAGGCGGTCCGGAGCAGCCGGCTGGTCCATTGATCGCGCAGGTCCAAAGCGTCGTACATCCAGGTTCCGGGTGCGCGGTAATCCGCCGGGATCTCGGTCCGAAGAAGGTTGAGCAGCGCCTCGGGCTGCAGGATGCGTTGCATCAGCACGACTTCACGGCGCAGGTGGCTGCCGAGAGCAGGCTGAAACGCCGCCTGGATGGTCAACATTGCCGCCGGCCGATCGAGGCTTTTGGAGTACACCTCACCGCAGCGGTCGATGTATTCGGTGAACTTGTCCTCATAAGGCCACATGGTGTCTTCCATGTAGAGGGTCAGCTCGTGCTCCCGCCCATCGGTAGGTATGTCGTCGAGCGGCACATCTTGTAGCGGCGACCACGGAAGCGCGACAAGGAGCTTGGACTCGACGTCGTGGCGAAGCTCGTCGAGCTCGCGCATCCACTGGCGCAGATCGCCCTTCTGGATCCGCAGGGCCAGGCGCTCCCATGAGGCTCCGTCGCGAACGGCGGTCACGGTCACCACGTTGTAGGCGGGCCCGCTGCCGTGGGCATGGTTGGCATACCAGAGCAGCCGGGCTTCGTGTCCGCCGCCAAGTGTGGGCATCCAGCCGTCTCGAAATGCGGCTTCGAATTCGTCCTCGGCGCGTCCGCGCACCTTGTGCACCTCGTGCATGAAAAGCATGCCGAGACCTCCCACACGCCGTGCTGCACCGAGCAACAGTTCCGCTTACCGGACGGTAATCCGGATGCTCCCTACTGTCCACGGCTTCCCGATCTGGACAGTTCAACCAAACATCTGGTTTGCTCGCACTCATGGCCCGGCTTGACGTGCCCGACGGCCCCGGTGGTGAGGCCGCGATGATTTGGACACTGCGGCCGCCGCTGGGCGACATGGTCGAACGGATGATTCGCGGGGCCTACCAGCAGAGCATCCTTCCGCCGGAAGAGCGCGAACTGGCCAGGATGCGCATCGCGCAGATCAACGACTGCGTCGCGTGCTCGGACTTTCGCGCACCATCGGTACTCGAGGCCGGCGTCGCGCCGGAGCTTTATGAGAACGTCGCTGCGTATGCGACCTACCCCGGCTATACGCCGCGGCAGCGTATTGCTATCGAGTACGCCGAACGTTTCGCGAATGACCACGG
>DASQSQ010000007.1:0-4818 GCA_035642315.1 Mycobacterium sp. | reverse complement strand
GCCGACTTCCCGGCCGGCTGGCAGAAGCTGAACGGTCCACAAGCGCTGAGCTTCGTCCGCCAGCGCCACGAACTCCCCCGCGGCGACCTGGACCGGGTAGTGCGCCAGCAGGTGGTGATGGCCTCGTTAGCCCACCACGTGATCTCCGGCAAGACGCTGTCGAGCCCGGCGACGATGAACCGGCTCCAGCAGGCCATCCAGCGTTCGGTGGTGCTGTCATCGGGTTGGGACATCATGGATTTCGTGAATCAGCTGCAGAAGCTTGCCGGCGGCAAGGTCGCGTTCGCCACCATCCCGGTGCTCGACGAGTCCGGCTGGAGCGACGACGGCATGCACAGCGTCGTGCGAGTCGATCCCCATCAGGTGCAGGACTGGGTCGCGGGTCTGCTGCAGGATCAGGCGAAGGGCAAGACCGAGGAGTTGGCCTACACACCGGCCAAGACCAGCGCTAGCGTGCTCAACGACACCGACATCAACGGGCTCGCTGCGTCGGTGTCAGAAGTGCTGACCTCCAAGGGATTTGCCGCAGGCACTGTCGGCAACAACGACGCCGCCCACGTGTCCGGCAGCCAGGTGCAAGCCGCGAAGTCCGACGATTTGGGCGCCAAGGCGGTGGCCAAGGAACTCGGCGGGCTGCCCGTCATCGCCAACGCGTCGGTACCCCAGGGGACGGTTCGGGTGGTGCTGGCCAACGACTACACCGGTCCGGGCTCGGGCCTCGGCGACGGACCCGCCACGATGACAGCCAACTCGTCGCACTCCGGACCGGCCGACAACAACGCTCCCCCGCCCTCGCCGATCCTGACTGCCGGCTCCGAGCACCCCGAGTGTGTCAACTGACGTGACCACCCTCACCGGAGCGGTGCTTGATCCGATGCTGCGCGCCGACCCAGTCGGCCCGCGTATCACCTACTACGACGACGCCACCGGCGAGCGCATCGAGCTGTCCGCGGTGACACTGGCCAACTGGGCGGCCAAGACCGGCAACCTGCTCCGCGACGAGTTGGCCGCCGGACCCGCCAGCCGGGTGGCGGTGTTACTACCGGCCCACTGGCAGACGGCGGCGGTGTTGTTCGGGGTGTGGTGGATCGGCGCCGAGGTGGTGCTCGACGGCTCAGCGGCTGGCCCCTCCGATATCGCCCTATGCACGCCTGACCGGATCGATGACGCGGACGCGACCGGCGCCGGCGAGGTGGCCGTGCTGTCGCTGGACCCGTTCGGCCGCCCGGCGGCCGATCTGCCGGTCGGTCTCACCGACTACGCGACCGCGGTGCGGGTACACGGCGACCAGATCGTCGCCGAGCGCCATCCCGGGCCGGCCTTGGCCGGCCGATCGGTCGACGAGGTGTTAGCTGCTTGCCAAAACTCAGCTGCTGCAAGGGGTTTGACGACCGGGGAGCGCGTGCTCTCGACGACATCCTGGGATGGGCCGGACGAGGTGATCGACGGTCTGCTGGCGGTGCTGGCGATCGGCGGCTCGCTGGTGCAGGTGGCCAACCCGGATCAGGCCGCGCTGCCGCGCAAGATCGAGACCGAGAAGGTCACCCGCGTCCTCGAGTAGTCCTTGAGTCACTTCGTCACCAAGGGCCACACCCACACCTGCTCCCGGTCCTGACATGCTTTTGCAAAGCAAGGCATATGCGATATCACTGTTGTCGGTGCTATCACATGCGGGCACAAAGCTGGAGAAGGTCCTATCTTCTGAGCCAGTGACTGGTGAGGTTGGCGATGCCGGTGAGGCTCAATACATGTTGGTATCGCAATATTTCTATGTTAAGTTTGGCGGAACGGCAGCTTAGGAGGGTATGGCGATGTTGGTGCACGGGCTATTGGGCAAGGCGGCCGGAACGGTGGTGACCGGTCTGGTTGGCGTGAGCGCCTACGAGGTCGTACGCAAGGCCTTGGCCAAGGCTCCACTCCACGACGCCGCCGTGACCGCGACCGAGTGGGGACTGCGTGGCACCCGGCGCGCCGAGGAAGCAGCGGAGTCAGCCCGGCTGAAGATGGCCGACGTGGTGGCCGAAGCCCGCGAACGCATCGGTGAGGAGGCGCAGCCTCCGGCCATCGGCAACCACGACCACGAGCACTGACATGCGCGTCGTTTCGGACGCGGCCGGGCGGATGCGGGTGCACGTCCCCTGGGTGCGTTCGAATTCGCGGCGCGCGGTCGCGGTGGAAGAGGCGGTGGACAAGCAGAACGGGGTGCGCGCAGTGCACGCCTATCCCCACACCGGTTCGGTCGTCGTCTGGTACTCGCCGAAGCGCTGCGATCGTGAGGCCGTATTGGCGGCAATCACGTCGGCCGAACACGTTGCCGCCGAACTGATCCCGACTCGGACGCCGCGGTCGTCCGACGTCCGCAACACCGAAGTGCTGCGCATGGTCATCGGCGGCACGGCGCTGGCCCTGCTCGGAGTGCGCCGCTACGTCTTCCAACGACCGCCGTTGCTGGGCCCGAGCGGCCGGCTGGTCGCAACCGGCGCGACAGTGTTCATGGGCTATCCGTTCCTGCGCGGCGCGTTGCGCTCGCTGCGGTCCGGACGCGCCGGCACCGATGCGCTGGTGACCGCGGCGACGGTGGCCAGCCTGGTGCTGCGCGAGAACGTCGTCGCGCTCACCGTGCTGTGGCTGCTGAATATCGGTGAATACCTTCAGGATTTGACGTTGCGCCGCACTAGGCGGGCCATCTCCGATCTGCTGCGCGGCACCGCCGACACGGCATGGATTTGCGTTGACGGCAACGAAGTACAGGTCCCGATCGACACCATCGAGATCGGCGACGACGTGGTGATCCACGACCATGTCGCGATACCGGTCGACGGCGACGTGGTCGACGGCGAGGCCGTCGTCGACCAGTCGGCGATCACCGGCGAGACCCTGCCGGTCAGCGTCGTCGCCGGCGGGGCGGTGCACGCCGGTTCGGTGGTGCTGCGCGGGCGCCTGGTGGTTCGCGCTCGCGCCGTCGGCAACGAAACCGCGATCGGGCGCATCATCAGCCGCGTCGAAGAGGCCCAACAGGACCGGGCGCCCATCCAAACCGTCGGCGAGAACTTTTCCCGTCGCTTCGTGCCCCTCTCGTTCATCGTGTCCGCGATCACCCTGGCAATCACCGGAGACGTCCGCCGCGCGATGACCATGTTGCTGATCGCCTGCCCGTGCGCCGTGGGCCTGGCGACGCCGACCGCGATCAGCGCGGCGATTGGCAACGGCGCGCGCCGCGGCATCCTGATCAAGGGTGGCTCGCACCTCGAGCAGGCCGGGCGCGTGGACGCAATCGTCTTCGACAAGACCGGCACCCTCACGGTTGGGCGCCCGGTTGTCACGAATATCATTGCACTGCACAAGGATTGGCAGCCCGAGCAGGTGCTGGCCTACGCAGCCAGTTCCGAGCTGCACTCTCGTCACCCGCTGGCCGAGGCGGTGATCCGCTCGACCGAAGAACGCCGCATCATCATTCCGCCGCACGAGGAATGCGAGGTGCTGGTCGGCCTTGGCATGCGGACCTGGGCCGACGGGCGGACGCTACTCCTGGGCAGCCCGTCGCTGCTGCGCGCGGAGAGTGTCAGGGTGTCGAAAAAGGCGGCCGACTGGGTCGACAAGCTGCGCCGCCAGGCCGAGACGCCGTTGCTGCTTGCTGTCGACGGCAAGCTGGTCGGGTTGATCAGCCTGCGCGACGAAGTCCGACCTGAAGCGCCTGATGTGCTGAAGAAGCTGCGGTCCAACGGAATTCGCCGGGTCGTGATGCTCACCGGCGATCACCCCGATATCGCGACGGTGGTTGCCGGCGAGCTCGGCATCGACGAGTGGCGCGCCGAGGTGCTGCCCGAGGACAAACTCGAAGTGGTGCGCCAGCTACAGGAGGAGGGCTACACCGTCGGCGTGGTCGGCGACGGTATCAACGACGCTCCGGCGTTGGCGGCGGCGAACATCGGCATCGCGATGGGCCTGGCCGGCACCGACGTCGCGGTCGAAACCGCCGATGTCGCGTTGGCCAATGACGATTTGAACCGGCTGCTCGACGTGGGCGACCTGGGCACCCGCGCCGTCGAGGTCCTCCGGCAGAACTATGGCATGTCGATCGCGGTCAACGCCGCCGGGTTGCTGATCGGCGCCGGCGGTGCACTGTCACCGGTGCTGGCGGCCATTTTGCATAACGCGTCGTCGGTGGCCGTCGTCGCGAACAGTTCTCGGTTGATTCGGTACCGCTTGGAGTGAGCGAAATGCGACAATGTCGCACGTAAGGCGATGACGATGTAGGAAGCCGGTGCAAATCCGGCGCGGTCCCGCCACTGTCATCGGGGAGCGAACCTCAACCGCCACGGCCGCGAGCTGGAAGGCGAGGCGAGCAGCGATCCGAGAGCCAGGACACTCGCGTCGTCGCATCCTGCAACCCGGGGCGGTCGACCCCGAGAGAGCTGACCGACGCCGATGGCTCGTCAACGATTCGACGCCCCACAGCGGGTGTTCGCCGACCTCGCCGACCTAGGCCCCTATTTCACCCTGGGCACCGGACCCGTCACTGAAGATTGGCGCTCCGTAGACCAGCTGTACACCGACGCGGCACTGCTCGACGGGATCGTTGGTCGCATCCAGGCGCGCATGGATGCCGCGGAGCAACGGGTAGCAGCGTCGACGTTCTACCTCGGCTTCGCCGCACGGCTGTGGTCGATCGGGGTCGGCGCCGTGGTGGGCCACCGGCTGCTGCCCGAGCTCGCCACCGACGCGGTGTTGTTCCGCGAGGTCGACGGCCAGACCGAGCTGCACATTGAACGCCCCATCGGTTGGCAGGGTGACGATCTGGAGCCTTTGCTGGCCGAC
>DASQSQ010000006.1:0-3091 GCA_035642315.1 Mycobacterium sp. | reverse complement strand
CATCGCCAACCCGAGGTGTACGGCGAAGAACGTGGCTATGCTCCCGTCGATGCGAGACAGCTCGTAGGTAACGAGGCCGGCGGCGACCGCGCTCATCGATGTGCACCCGTGGTCGCCGAGGTTGTGGTCGCCGACAATGTTCAGCGCGGCAAGTTTCGGTATCAGGTCGAACGGGAACTCGCCGCGTTCCCAATACTCATTGACGATCGGCAGGATCTCGGCCTCGCCGAACGCCCGGACCTTGGCGAAGATCTCCTTTTCCCGATCGGTCAGCTGATCGGCCATCAGGAAGTAGTCGGTCTCCCGGGCCAGGCCGATGTCCTCGACGAGCGCGGCGGTGGCCGGATCGGCGTCGTTGGCGCCTCGTGTCTCGAACGATGTGTCAATGTCGCTGTGGCTCATGGCCGTTCTCCAGTTTCGTCCAGGAACGCCTCGATGACGGGTGCGAGTTCGGCCGCATTGTGCACGAGATCGATGTGGCCGCCGCTGTGTTTATGCAGTCGCGAATGGGGCAGTAACGCGTTCATGATGTGCGCGTTGACTATCGGGATGATCGGATCATCGGTGCCGGCCACGATCAACGTCTGCTGCCGCACCGCAGGAAGCACGAACAGGCTGGTCCACACGGCACCCGCGAGGAGCTGGTGCAGGTAACCCATCTTCGATCCGGCATGCAACTGCTGAAGAAACAATCGCGCCACGTCCTCCCCGTGAGCGCGGACAGTGCCGCCGTACAGTTCACCGGCAATTGATGCGGCGTAATCCGGATCCGAAAACCTGCGCGGGGTAGCCATTTTCGCCAGCACACGCGGGTGAGCGGGCACCATCAGCGCACCGGTGCCCGTCGCCACCAGAACCAGGCGGCGACACCGGCGCGGGTTCTGAAAGGCGAACTGCTGCGCAAGTGCCCCACCCCAGGACAGCCCCAGCACATCGACCACGCCGATTCCCAGTTCGGACAGTACCCGACCCAGCACCCAGGCAAGGTACGGGAATCCGTACGGGGCAAGGGATGTGGGTGAGCCACCCGCTCCCGGAACATCGAATCGGACCACCGTGGTTTCCGCATCCAGCTGCTCCACCAGTGGGTCCAGGACTTCCAGGCTCGCCCCGATGCCATTGCATATCACCAGCGGTACGCCGGTTCCCCACCGCACGTTCACCCGGATCCGCTGTCCGCCGGTGGCGACGTAGCATTCCTCGCCAAACTGACTCACGGGCAGCGCACGAAGACGTCGCCGCTCCCGGGTCGATTGACGTTTGTCGGCGGCTTGTGACCTGTATGGCGTCATCCCAAGATCCTGCGCATGATCTTCAGTCCCCTGTCGGTGTAGGGCGGGTAGAGGAGCTTCAGATCTGGCTTCGTTGTCTTAGCAAGGACCGCCTTGCGGTGACTCAGCGCCTGGAATCCCCACTCACCGTGGTAGGCGCCCATGCCGCTGTGCCCCACGCCGCCGAATGGCAGCTGCGGCACCAACAGATGCATCGCCACGTGGTTCAGCACCGCGCCGCCGGCCGGAACCGAATCGATGATCCTGCAGCCGGTGGCCTTCGAGCCGGAGAACACATACAGGGCGAGCGGCTTTGGCCGTCCGTTGGCGAAGCTGATCGCCTCATCCACCGAATCCACTTCGATCACCGGAAGGATCGGGCCGAAGATCTCGTCGGTCATCGCGGGCTCGTCGGGATCAGGGTCGACGATGACCGTCGGCTCGATCGTCAGTGAATCCCGATCGCTGTGACCGCCGATGGCGACCTCGCCCTTCGTGGCTTCGAGATAGCCGACGAGCCGGTCGAATTGGCGCTCGTTGACGATCCGCATACCCATGTCGTTTCCGGCACGAAATGCAGCCACGTTATCGACGATCAGCCGAACGAGTTCTGACTTGATGGACTTATCGGCCAGTACGTAGTCCGGCGCGACACAAGTCTGTCCGGAGTTCAACAGCCTTCCCCACGCGATCCGTCGCGCCGTCACATCGAGGTCGGCGTCGGCGGCGACGATGACCGGGCTCTTGCCGCCGAGCTCCAAGGTGACCGGGGTAAGCGTCGCGGCCGCCGCGGCCATGATTTTGCTGCCGATCCCGGTGCCGCCGGTGAAAAAGGCGTGGTCGAAGCCCAACGAGAGCAGCTGCTGTGTGGTGTCGGCAGCGCCCTCGACTACGGCGATCGCGTCCGGGTCGAGGTACTTGGGGATCAGCCGAGCCAGAAGCGCCGAGGTGGCGGGAGCCAACTCGGACGGCTTGAGCACCGCGCAGTTGCCGGCCGCGACGGCGGCCACCAGCGGGCCGAGCGACAGGTAGACCGGATAGTTCCACGGCGCGATGACGAGGACCACGCCAAGCGGTTCGTATTGCACCCACGCCGAGCCCGGGAGCTGACTCAACGGCACCCGTTGCTTTTGTCGCTTCATCCACCTGCCCAGATGCTTACGCGCGAACTCCGCCTCGCCCCTCGAGCCCGCGATATCGCCCAGCCAGGCTTCCGCTTGTTCGCGGCCGAGATCTTGGGCGAGGGCCGCAGCGATCTGGTCCTCGTTTTCGTCGAGAAGCCGCTCGATTGCTCGAAGTTGGCGCAGTCGCCAGTCGACCGCCCGGGTGCGTCCGCTGGCGAACACGCGACGGATAGTGGCGACTTGGTCAGCGAGCTCGGCTGGTGCGGTAATGGCCTGTCCGGTCATTTCGTCACTTTTCCATCACATAACTGCCCGGGGCGGGACCCAGCGGCGGAAGCTCGTCTCCACCAAGCGTTTTCGGAGCGTCGACCTCTGAGCCGCTGCGCTCGGCCAGCCAGCTGACGTAGTCCGGCCACCAAGAGTCAGCGTGCTTCTCAGCAGACTCGAGCCACTGTTGGGGATCCTCGGCGTCGACCGGGCCGGTACGGAACGACGCCTTGGGGTTGCCTGGCGGGTTGACCAACGCCGCAATGTGACCGTTGGTGGATAGCACGTAGCGGTTGTCCTTGCTGCCGAGCAGGCGTGCACTTCGGTAGGTGGCCTGCCACGGGGAGATGTGGTCGGCGATGCCGCCGACGACGTAAGCGTCGGCAGTGATCTTCGACAGGTCGACCGGACTGCCCAGCATGCTGACCC
>DASQSQ010000005.1:0-2568 GCA_035642315.1 Mycobacterium sp. | reverse complement strand
GCCGACTTCGCCAAGGCATTCTGGAACGTCGTGAACTGGGAAGACGTGCAATCGCGTTATGCGACGGCGACTTCCAAGACCAAGGGGCTGATCGCCGGCTAGACGCCAGTCGATTCGCCTGTTCGGGGCGTCGCGCCATTTGCGCGGCGCCCCGTTCCCTATTTCGGCCGTGTTTCTTTTTTGCACTTGTTGCAGTCGGTTGCTCGTGTCAGCTTGCGGGTATTCACTGGCTGACGCATGCTGAGCTGATCGACCCACCGGCGTATCGCTGGATACCCGAACGGAAGTATGGCGGAGGGCGAAATGGAAACGGGGTCAGGCCGGGCCATTGAGGTGGCCCCATTTCATTCCCATGGTGCCCTGAAAGGATTTGTGATTTCCGGCCGTTGGCCGGATTCGACGAAGGAATGGGCGCAACTGTTGATGGTTGCGGTCAGAGTGGCATCGCTGCCCGGATTACTCGCCACCACAACGGTTTTCGGTGCCCGCGAGGAACTGCCGGATGCTCCGGTGCCGGGCACCGTCGGCCTCGTCCTGGCGGAGGGTCCGGTGGTTGGCGAATCTGCCATTAAGCCGGGCTATTTCGCTGATCACCAACCTCCGGCACTGTTGATGTTGCATCCTCCGTCGGAGACCACACCGTCGTTGCCCGAATGCAACGGCGCGGCGTCGGGATGCGTACTGCTGCCCGGGCTGCCCTATCTCGGCCTGGAGCACCGCGCCGCCTGGGTCGAGGCGGAAGCCGACGGCACGATCACCTCGATGGTGAGCCGTGTGGGTGTCGACCCCATTAGCCACCCCGACACCGCAATCCTGGCGATGCTGCTAGCTGCTTAACTAATTACGCCCGACCGCGCCACTACGAAATCGGCGTAAAAGGGTGTACTCAGGCCGCGGTCATGTCCGAAAAACGTGTTCGCCGGCACCTGCGCAGACGGCGACAGCAAATAGGCTTTTCTCGACGTCGGCCCGGCGTGCCGGTTGCCGTAGAGTCCGATGCACTGAACCATCGAAGCCGCGCGCTGCAGCAGCTCGATGCCGACGCGACCAACCGCGACACAATTCGCTTGCTACAACATGTGAATTCGCTGAAAATCGAGCTTGCCGCGCTGTGGCGGCGCCGTCAACAAGCGCCGTGGGCGTCGGCAGCAATTGCCGCCAAGTTTGCACTTGGATGCGGCGATAACTCTCGCTACGATGATCAGCAAATACCTCGAAGGAATTGTTTGTTCTATCGACCCGGTGGAGGTCATATCGATGAGCACGACGTTTGCTGCCCGCCTGAACCGCCTGTTCGACACGGTTTATCCGCCCGGACGGGGGCCGCACACCTCCGCTGAGGTGATCGCGGCGCTCAAGTCGGAAGGCGTAACGATGTCGGCTCCCTACCTGTCGCAGCTACGCTCCGGCAACCGCACGAACCCGTCGTCTGCCACCATGGCCGCGCTGGCGAACTTCTTCCGTATCAAGGCCGCCTACTTCACCGACGACGAATATTACGAAAAGCTCGACAGAGAGCTGTCGTGGCTGATGACTATGCGCGATGAGAACGTTCGGCGTATCGCCCTTCGCGCCAGCGGCTTGTCGCAGGAGGCGCAACACGATCTCGTGCAGCGCGTCGACGAGCTTCGCCGCAAGGAACACCTGGACGCCTAGCCGCCTGGCCCGCCCCGCTAGGGTTGGCCCATCGATGGGGCACACGCACCTCGACAGTCGACGAGATACCGGGGAGGTGATGCGCGAATGGGGCTGTTCGGCAAACGAAAAACCCGCGCGACGCGTCGTGCCGAGGCCCGCGCCATCAAAGCCCGGGCCAAACTTGAGGCGAAGCTGTCTGCCAAAAACGAGGTCCGCCGGTTCAAAGCCGCGCAGCGAGCCGAATCGAAGGCGCTCAGGAACCAGTTGAAGGCACAGCGCGACAGCGACCTTACGGCGTTGAAAGTGGCCGAGACCAAACTCAAGGCCGTGCGTGAGGGCAAGTTGTTGTCGCCGGCGCGAATTCGCCGGACTCTGACCGTTTCTCGGCTGCTCGCCCCGATCGTGGTGCCGCTGGCCTACCGGGTCGCGATCGCCGCCCGTGGGTTGATCGACCAGCGCCGCGCCGACCAGCTCGGCGTTCCGCTCGCGCAGATCGGTCAGTTTTCCGGGCACGGTGGCCGGTTGTCGGCCCGCATCGCCGGCGCCGAGCAATCGTTGCGCGCGGTGCAGGAGAAGAGGCCCAAGGACGCCGAGACCAAGCAATTCGTCGGGGCGATTTCTGAACGGCTCACTGACCTCTCGGCGGCCGTCACCGCTGCCGAGAACATGCCCGCCGCACGCCGCCGTGCCGCGCACGCCGCGATCTCCCGTCAGCTCGGCGAGATCGACGCCGACCTGATGGCCCGGCTCGGATTGACCTGACTCCGTGGCCGCCCGCCGACGCGGCCGGACCCGCCGACAAAGGAGACAAATGGTTAGCACTCGGATGTCTTGGCACCGCAGTTTGGTTTGGCGCGCACTGATCTCGGCCGCCGCCACCGCCATGCTCTACCTCGGATCGGCCGCAGCCATCGCCCCGGCGTCAGCCCA
>DASQSQ010000004.1:0-6597 GCA_035642315.1 Mycobacterium sp. | reverse complement strand
CCCGACTTCGCGGCGGCGCAGCGATCTAATTCTGATTTATGACACCCGTTGTCGCCGCAATCAGTCGCCGGTCGCAGATCGTGTTCCCCCGGACAATGACGGCTACTCCCTGCGTACCGACAATCAACACGATGGGCGGAGGGTCCGCCTGCGGTGATAAAAGGAGCTCCTGATGGCACGCGCCGATTTACGCACACAGTTCGAGAAGATCTCCGACAGCGCGAAAACCGCGAACGACAAGATCAAAGCTGCAGGTAAAAAGACCAGGGACCAGCTCGACGCCGACCGCGCCAGCGCGAGAGCCAAGGCGTCCGCTGCTGCCGACCGACTCAGCGAGAAGGCTGACGCCGCCGAAGATAAAGCTTCGTCGCGGTCGCAAGAAGTCCGCCTCAAGTGGCAGGCTCATGTCGCCGAGGTGAAGGCAAACATCGAGAAGAAGAAAGCCAAACACGACGTGAAGGAGGCCGAGAGGTCAGCCAAGCTGGCTCTGGCTTTCGCGCTCGACGCGATTGATTTCGCACAAGCCGCCATCGACGAAGCCGAATATGCGGCGCTTGATGCTCTGTACGCGCAAGCCGAGGCAGACTCGCGGGTCTCATGACGTAACCCTTCCCGTGCGGTGTCGTTGGAGGGCAGTTCGTCTGGGGCCGGGGCAAATGTTGGTGGTCGGCGGTGGGATTGTCGGTGTAATCCGGTCCGTCCAGGGAGACCGTGGCAGCGGTGGTGTGGGCGCGGTGCAGCAGCTCGGTGGCGCTGCGTAGCCCGGCCAGGTCGCGATCCTAGCCAGGCCCGACGCCGGTTTCGAATCCTGCCAGGCTCTTCGGCAGGCGGCCGCGCCCGTAAACACCGAGGCCTGCTTGATATTTCTAGCCTCCGTATTAAGCCTATCGAGCGCCGCGCCGCGTCATACTTGAGCTATCGCCTGTCAGCAGCCGAAATTCGCTCCTCCGAGCAAAAGTGAAGGAGGGCCATGAAATCCTCAGACGTCCCCGAACGCTCCTCTTCACGACCGGTTCTGGACTTGGTCGGGATCGCCGAGAATTTCACGTTCCAGGTCGATCCGGCTGGGCTGTTGCGTGAGCTGCTGGTCACTGCCGGGATGACCCTGAAGAACCCCGCCGGCATCATCGCCGCGAACGCCCGTCTGCTCTGGGGCTCTGCAGCAGCGTTTTGGGCGGCCAGCGAACGCGCTTTCGGCTACGACAGCGCGGGCCCGATCGCGATTGCCCGTCGCGACAAGCGGTTTTCAGACCCGGCCTACCAGCAGAATCCGGCCTACTTCATGCTGGCGCAGCAGTATCTGCTGTTTAACCGACTTGTTGACGACCTCCTCGATATCACTGGAGTTAGCGGTTCGCGAGAAGCCAAGGCCCGCTTTGCTGCTAACTTCCTGGTGGATGCGCTGGCCCCGACTAATACCCTGGCCGGCAACCCGGCCGCGATCCGCAAGGCTTTCGACACGGGCGGCATGAGCATCGTCAAGGGCTTGAGGAACATGGCCGATGACCTTCGCCACAATGGTGGATGGCCGTCGCAAGTCGACAAGTCGGGATTCGAGGTCGGCGTCAACATGGCTGCCACGCCGGGCAGCGTGGTCTATCGCAGCAATCTGATTGAATTGATTCAATATTCGCAGCAAACGGCGGAAACGTACTCGGTTCCGTTGCTGTTTTGCCCGCCGTGGATCAACAAGTACTACATCATGGACCTAGCACCTGGCAAAAGCCTCATCGAGTGGGCCGTTCAGCACGGGCATAGGTGCTTTGCAATCAGTTACCGCAATCCCGATAAATCGATGAGCGACTACGGATTCCGCGACTATCTCTTCGGGGGGCCCCTGGATGCGGTGCGCGTCGTTCGTGACATCACGGGTGCACCGTCGGTCAACACGCTGTCGGTGTGTCTCGGCGGAACGCTCACCGCGCTGGGACTGGCTTACAACGCGGCGCGAGGTGACGAATCGATCAATTCCGCGACGTTCCTGAATACCCATACCGACTTCACCCAACCGGGGTCGCTGGGCGTGTTCACCGACGAGGCAACGGTCGCCCAGCTTGAAAAGCAGATGCAACAGAGGGGTTTCCTGGACTCGTCAACCATGGCGCGTACCTTCAGCGCCCTACGGCCCAATGACCTGATCTTCCAGTACGTCGGGAACAATTGGCTTTGCGGGAACAAGCCGCCGTCGTTTGATCTGCTGGCGTGGAACGAAGATTCGACTCGGATGCCGGCCAAGATGCATTCGGAGTACCTGCGCTCCTGCTATCTACGCAACGAGTTCGCGCGGGGAGAGTTCGAAATCGACGGCGATCGACTCGATCCCGGGCTCGTTGACGTCGACACCTACGTCTTGGCAGCCGTGGACGACCATATCGTTCCGTGGACTTCGGGCTACAAGACTACGCAGCTGCTGGGTGGCAAGAGCAGATTTGTGCTCAGTTCGTCAGGGCACATCGCAGGTATTGTCAATCCTCCAAATCCGAAGGCCAAGCATTGGGTGAACGACAGTCTTCCCGCCGATCCGGAGGTATGGAAAACGAACGCGCAGTTGGTGAACGCCACCTGGTGGCAGGACTGGACTGCGTGGATCGCCGAGCGCGGCGGCCCAAAGGTTGCCGCGTCGGATCAGCTGGGCAACGAGGATTATCCAACTATCGAGAAAGCCCCTGGCAGTTACGTGCGCGCCACCGCGTGACGCGGCTGCCAGAGACGGTCGACCCCACCACAGTGATCCTCGAGTCATCGTTCGCGCCGGACACGATCTGGAAAAGCCCGGCCCCGCAGCAATTGTGGCTCGACAGGTGGAGCAGTTTCTCGATTCCCGAGCCGCCGATCACACTGGCCGCTGCCCGCCGCAATCATCTGAAGGCAACGGCGACGTCGCTCCCGGCGGGCGTTGTGAGTGATTGCGCAGCCATGATTGGTTAGCCGGTTGATACCACCACTTCGTCAGGCGGATGAGCCCTACAGACTGGCGGGCGTCGTCGTAGGACCGAAGTCGATGCCGTCTAGCGAATCTTCCTGTAGTCGAATTGCTTTGCTGCGCGCAGATCGAATAGAGCTGTCGGACGGACGCGACCGACGCCCATCCGTGGCGGGAGGGGCTCCAGCAGTCGCCTCATCGTTTCAGGGCTTCATTTCAGGACTTGTCGGGGCACCTTGATGTAGAAGCCGGTGAGGTACGGGATGAACTTCGCGTCAGTGTTCGCCAGCGCGGTGACACGGTCGAGTTGGCTGCGGCTGGCCACAGACTTTTCGAAGTCAATTGAGCTCTGCAATGCCTTCCCGTAGGTGTCAAGGGCTTTGACTGGTTTCCTTGGCCAGCTGAATCAGCTTCTCGGTGAGCTCCCAGATCCGGTCGGCGGTCTCTTCGAAGGCACTCGTGTCGGCTGCGCCGTTTGAGGTTGCCATGTCAACCCCTTCAATCTGACCTCGGCTAACAAATAGATTGAGCAGATCAGGCGAATTGCCAGGCGGCGCGGGCTATCGCCAGCTCTTCGTTGGTCGGCACCACGAGAACCTTGGTCCGTGAGTCGTCTGTGGAGATGACCCGCGCTCCGCGTGCGCTGGAACGGTTGCGATCGGGATCGACGGCGATGCCGTGTGCTTCGAGACCGGACAGTGAGTCCTCGCGCACGTTGGCCGCATTCTCGCCGACCCCGGCGGTGAAGGCGATTGCATCGACGCGGCCGAGGACGAAGACGTACGCGCCGATGTATTTGCGGAGGCGGTGGACGTAGATGTCGTAGGCGAGTTTGGCCGCTTCCGAACCGGCCTCCAACTGTGTACACAACTCACGGAAATCATTGACACCACATACCCCTTTTAAGCCGGAATCTTGGTTGAGCAACGCCTCGATCTGCTCGATATTCATCCCCGCGCTGCGATGAAGGTGCATCAGGACCCCGGCGTCGATGTCGCCGCAGCGGGTGCCCATCACCAGACCCTCGAGCGGGGTGAGCCCCATCGAGGTCTCGACCGCCACCCCGCCGCGCACGGCTGAGGCCGAGGCCCCATTTCCGAGGTGCAACACGATCGTGTTCAACTTGGTCAGGTCGGCGTGCAGGATCGTCGCCACTTCGCGGGAGACGTATTCGTGTGAGGTCCCATGGAATCCGTAACGGCGAATGCTGTACATCTCCGCGATATCCCGGTGGATTGGGTACGTCGCGGCGGCGTCCGGCAAGGAATGGAAGAATCCGGTGTCGAACACGGCTACGTGAGGTATATCCGGGAAGTCCTTGCGTGCGACCTTGATACCGATCGCGTGCGCCGGATTGTGCAGGGGCGCCAACTCCGACAGCCGCTCAATCTCCGATAATGTCGCGTCGGTGATCAGTGTCGGCTTGTGGAACAGCTTGCCCCCGTGCACGACCCGATGGCCGACCGCTTTGATTCCCGCCGCGCCGAGGTCGGGACCGTAGCGGGTGAACATCTCATACGCCAGGCGCAGCCCATCTGCGTGGTCGACGATGGGGCCGCGATGGTCGAATCGCTTGTCGCCCCAGTTGTATACGACGCGCCCGTCGGGCTCGCCGATCTGCTCCACCAGCCCGGAGGCCACAGCGGTGCCGGCCACCGGATCGACCAGCTGGTATTTGATCGACGACGATCCGGAGTTGAGAACGAGGACTAGGCCGCTCATGGCGCCTCCCTGGGTTCGGTCCCTGGTGCTGTGTCCCCTTGGGCCTGGATCGCGGTGATCGCCACGGTGTTGACGATGTCGTGCACTAGCGCCCCTCGCGACAGATCGTTGATCGGCCTAGCCAAGCCCTGCAGAACCGGCCCGATCGCGACCGCCCCGGCAGTGCGCTGGACGGCCTTATAGGTGTTGTTGCCCGCATTGAGATCCGGGAATACCAGCACCGTGGCACCCCCGGCCACCGGCGATTCGGGCATCTTGGCGGCGGCAACTGTCGGCTCAACCGCGGCATCGAACTGAATCGGACCCTCGACCAACAGGTCGGGCCGGCGGTCACGCACCAATTGCGTTGCGGCGCGTACCTTGTCGACGTTTGCACCCGCGCCGGACTCGCCGGTCGAATACGACAGCATCGCGATCTTGGGGTCGATGCCGAACTTGGCGGCGGTCCCAGCCGAAGAGATCGCAATGTCGGCCAATTGCTCGACCGTGGGGTCCGGCACGACGGCGCAGTCGCCAAACGCGAGCACGCGATCCGACAGGCACATCAGGAACACGCTCGACACCGTCGAAACACCCGGTGCGGTCTTGATGATCTCGAACGACGGGCGGATGGTATGTGCGGTGGTGTGCGCAGCGCCGGAGACCATCCCGTCTGCGAGCGCCCTGTGCACCATCATGGTGCCGAAATACGAGACGTCGCACATGATTTCACGCGCGCGATCCTCAGTCATCCCCTTGTGCGCGCGCAGGCGAGCGTATTCGGCCCCGAACTCGTCGCGCAGCCCGCTGCTCTCGGGATCGAGCACCCGGGCATCGGACAGGTCGACACCAAGTTCGGCGCCACGGCGCCGAACCGTGGCCTCCGCACCCAAGATGCTCAAATCGACGATGCCGCGGGCGAGCAGGCGCCCCGCCGCAAGCAGGATGCGATCGTCGTTCCCCTCTGGCAGCACGATGTGCCGACGGTCGGCGCGCGCGCGCTCCAGTAGCCGGTACTCGAACATCTGCGGGGTGACCACCGAGGGGGCCGGGACTTGCATCCGCTGCAGCAGCGCGGTCCCGTCGATGTGGCGCTCAACGATCTCAAGCGCGGTGTCGATCTTGCGCAGCGCGTCGACGCGGATCCGAGCGCGGGTGTGGAACGCCAGCTTAGCGGTCTGGTAGGTCCCGTGCCGGGTTGCAATCAGCGGTAGCGTCGGCTGTACGCCCTTGAGCAGCTTGTCGATCGCCGGGTGGGGCAGCAGGCCGCCGTTGAGGATGATCCCGGCCAGCGACGGAAAGCCCTGTGCCTGGTGGGCAGTCACGAGCGCTAAAAGCACTTCCGACCGGTCGGCGGGCACGATGACAACCTGCCCCTCGGTGAGCCGCTCGGGGATGTGTTCGGCGTTCATCCCGCCGACCATCACACTCAGCGCCTCGCGGCGCAGCAACTCCGGGTCCCCGCTGTAGAGCGTGCCGTCCAAGGCGTCGCACAGCTCGGCCATCGTGGGTGCGGCTAGCAGCGGCACCTCCGGCAAGCTGAAACTGGGCACACCGGTGGTGTCGAGCGCCGCGCATATCTTGCCCAGATGTTCAGGATCGCACCGGTTGGCGACGATGGCTGCGCAGCGCGCGTGCGCGGCACCTAGTTCGGTAAGGCACCGCTGGGCAATCTGGGTGATGGATTCGGTGTTGCGGTCATGGCCATTGAGGGCCAACAACACCGGTGCTCCCAGATTTGCTGCGATGCGTGCGTTGAACGTCAGCGCTGTTGGATTGAAGACACCGGTGTAGTCACTGCCGACGACAACCACCGCGTCGCATTGACCGGCGAGCTCGTGATAGCCCGTAACGATCTCGCTCAGCGCAGCCTCGGGATCCTCGTCTACTCGCTCATAGGTCACCCCGCGGACGTGGCCAGGGTCGTCGAACGTGGCGGTGGCGTGCTCGAGCAGCAGCTCCAAGAGGTCGTC
>DASQSQ010000003.1:0-2666 GCA_035642315.1 Mycobacterium sp. | reverse complement strand
ACTGCGGTGCCTTTGAGGTTTTCCTTCATAACTTTCTCTCCTGCGTCTGTGGATCGTCGGCGGTGACAATGGCTGTCACGGTGGCGGCGGTGCCGGCGCCGGCGGTGGCGGCGGTGCCGGCGGCACCCCGGGAAACAGCGGCACCCCGCCCGGCCCGTACAGCTGCGCGCCGTACGGCGGCGTCGCAAACCCTTGGGTTGGCTGTGGCCCGACCGCCGTTCCGGGGAGGCAAGCACGGAAGCGCCTGCTCGTCGCCGAGGCCGGGTCATCGAGCCTCGCCTGCGGCGGCTCTGGCCACGGGTGGGTGGCCCCGAAGTATGACCCGTAGCAGGGACGCCCAATGCCGGGGTTGGGCCGGATATCGAGCCCGGTTCCCCAACCGGTGTTCGTGACGAGCTGGCGCACCGGGAAGTTCTTCGCGGCATCCGGTAGCGACCCGCACCCCGGCTGTCCGCCCGGCCCGCCCTTGGCCTGCGCAATGGGCAGGTTGTCGGGATAGAGGTACGGGTCGTTGCCCAGCAACAAAGCGACGTCGAGTTGGAGCGTCCGGCCGTCGGCGCCGCCAAACGCCGAATAGCCGCCGTTGTTGAGATACCAGGTGACGCCCTGGAGGAAGCAGGTGTACTCGGGGTTGTACTTGAGCAGCAGGTTCGTCGTCGGTTCGAGGGTGTTGACCGACGCGACGAGATTGTCCCTGCTCTGGCCGAGCAGGTTGGTCCCGGCCTGTGCGAAGCCGATCGTGTTGAGCAGCAAGTCGTCCAGCGCCTTCTTATGGTCCACGACGGTGGTGCTGATGGTGCTGGCGGCATTCAAGATGGTCAGGATGTTCGGGGCGGCCGCATCGTAGGTGCTGCTGAGTTCCCCGAGCTTGCGCCAGTCCGCACGAATGGTGTCGCTGCGCGAGTTGAGCGCCAGCAGCACCTGGTTGAGGTCGGTGGTGGCCTCGCCCATCCGTTGACCTTGTCCGCGGACGCCTTCGGCGACCGCGCTCAGCACCGCGTTCAGCTTGAGCGGATCGACCATGTTGAGGAGGTCGACGACGTTTTCAAAGACCGTATTGATTTCAGTACTGACATTTTTGGAATGCAGCACCGCGCCGGCGGAAAGCCGCGCAGGGCTTGGGTTCTGCGGATATTCCAGGTCGACGAACTTCGCACCGAAAGCAGTGGTGGCACTGATCTGTGCCTGTACGTTGGCCGGGATATACCGGATCTGGTCAGGATCGATCTCCAGCCTGAGGTTGGCCTCGTCTCTGCCACTGCCGATCTGGCTGACCCGGCCGACTTGGACGCCACGCAGCATGACCTTGGCGTTGGTCTCGAGCACCAGCCCCGCCCGCTCTGATGTCAGGGTCACCGGCACGTAGGAGCGGAAGGTCCCACTGAAGGCGGCTGTGGTCGCGAACATGAATACGCCCACCACCGCCAACAGGATCAACGTCCACCAACCGGTGGGGATGCGGTGTTCTCCGGGCTTGCGTTGTGCCATGTCAGCTCGCCAGGTGGAAGTTGCCGGACTGGCCGTAGACGGCGAGCGTGATCATCACGATCTCCACTGCCGCGACAACCATCGAAGCTCGCACGGCGCGGCCGACGGCTTCGCCGACCCCGGCCGGCCCGCCGCGCGCGTTATAGCCGTAGTAGGTGTGCACCAGCATGACCACGACGGTGATCGCCACCGACTGCAAGAACGACCAAATGAGGTCGCGGGGACTGAGGAACGTGTTGAAGTAATGGTCGTAGACACCTGTGCCCTGGCCATAGATCGCGGTCGTGCCGGCGCGTGAGGCCAGAAAGGCCATCATGACTGCGATGCAGTACAACGGGATGACCACGACGACTCCCGCGACCACCCTGGTCGACGCCAGGTAGCTGACGCTGCGGATACCGATTACCTCAAGTGCATCGATTTCCTCGTTGATCCGCATCGCGCCCATCTGAGCGGTGGCTCCGGCGCCGATGGTCGCCGACAGCGCAACGGAGGCAGTTCCGGGGACAATGAGCCGGACGTTGAAGTATGCCGACGCGAAACCGGTGAGGGCTTCGATACCGACGGAAGCCAGCTGGTTATAACCCTGAACCGCGACCAAGGCGCCGGTGGTCATGGTCAGGAAGCCGACGATCACGACGGTCCCACCGATCATTGCGAGCGCGGCGGTACCCAACCCCATTTGCGCGATCAACCGCAGCATCTCGGTCCGATAGTTGACGACTGCATCGGGAATCGAGCCGAGTGTCGTGGCGTAGAACCGCATCTGCGATCCGACCCGATTCCATTGACCGGTAACCGCGTCCACGGTGCGTCGCAGCCGCGGATGGAGGGTGCTCGGAACGGCAAGGCTCATGGGTTCACCTCACGACACAGTGAACTGGATACCGACGGCGGTCACGATGACGTTGATCGCGAACAACACCATGAACGTGTACACGACGGTCTCGTTGACGGCGTTGCCGACACCGGCCGGACCGCCGCCAACGGAGATGCCCTTGTAGCAGGCGATCATGCCTGCCGCGTAACCGAATAGCGTCGCCTTGATCAACGAGACGATGACATCGGCAACTCCGGTAAGCGTCGTCAGCCCGGCGACGAACGCACCCGCTGACACGTGTTGCACATACACGGTGAAAAAGAATGCGCCGGCAAGGCCGACCACGGTCACGGCGGAT
>DASQSQ010000002.1:0-5176 GCA_035642315.1 Mycobacterium sp. | reverse complement strand
TTGTGCGGTCCTCGATTTGGACATCGCGCCGCGCATATCGCGCAACTTCGGCGTTTGTTCCCTCGTCTCGGCGTACATCCTGTCGAGCGTGGCTGCGACTCGGGGATCCTGCAGTGTGGTGGCCATACCGTGAAGCCTAGGCGGCCACGAGCGCAAAGTGTTGGCTCCCTATTGCCGGCGACCCGCAACTGACCAGCGACCTGAACTGCACCGATGCGCCGCTGGTCGCAAATTCTTTTCCTATCATGTTTGACCCGCACCGCCTCCGGTGCCAGGATGGACTGGCAAGCACCTCGGTAGGTGAGGCGTCTGCATGGATACAGGCCACTGACCCCGAACGTCGAAAGACGCCCCGGGTCAGGACAGCTCCTCCCGGACTAAGGGTTGAGCCCAAGTGGCTTCCGGAGGAAAAGCCGGATACGCCGTGCAGTGCCGAAGCTCCGACGAGAGGGGTGCGGCGCCGCCGGCGTCAAATTCCCTTTGTGCGTGCACCTGGGTGACACCCGCGTGTGTCCTGGCCGTAAGGAGGTGATGGGCGAGATGAGTCCGAGCGACAGTCCGCATCCGTATACGAATTCCATTTCGTCCCGAACCGGTCGCGGCATTCGTTCTGCTGCCTGAGCCTTTCTCGGACGCTACTTCGGTTGCGCGTGCGCGCAATTGGCGCGCGGGGCGACCAAGCGTGCGCGAAATTCTTCGGCGGTCGAGCCAGCTTGTGGTAATCGGTCGGGCTTACCGACAGGAGATGATCATGGAATTCCCTGTCTCACAAGCAGATCGAGGAGGCAGTCATGGCACGGCCTAATCCTGAGCGCCAGATCCACCGCGCCTGCGGAGACGTCCGCGCCGCCCTTCTGGAAGCACTGGAGCTGCTCACAGTAACTTCAGCAAGCAGCGCCCCGCGTGCCGGCTGCGACGACATGTTCAGGGCATTCAGCGACTTGGGGAGTGTCCAGCGCCATGTCGCCGTTGCGCTGCATGCCACTAACTTGCTCGACCAGATGGTGGGCACGCCAGAAGAGCAGCGTCCGCCCTGGTCGTATTACCGCAGCCGGATCGGCAAGAAGCCGTTGTTGGTGCTGAATTCCGCTGACGGTGACCACGGCTTCGCCAGACGGGCATCCGCCTCCTAGCGAATCTCAGGGCAGCAGCACAATTTTGCCGTGCGTGTGGCGCTGCTCGAGCTCCTCGTAAGCGTCGGCGACCCGGTCGAGCGGGTAGGTGGCGGCGACGTCGAAGTCGACTGCGCCGGAAGCGACCAGGTCGGCGACTTCGGTCAGCACCGCCGGCGTCGACGCCTCGGCGCTCCCCTCGGTCTTGGCGCCGACTTCGGCGGCCTTCGCGAACGAGATGATGGTGTCGACGCGCTCGGGCGGCACACCGAGGTCGACGGCGAGCTGAACATAATCCGGCCCAAACAGGTCGATGAAGGCGTCGATACCGTCCGGCGCGGCCTCGCGCAGTCGCTCGGCCAACCCGTCGCCGTATTCGACCGGGACGACGCCGTGAGCGCGCAGCCACTCGGCATTGTTGGCCGACGCGATGCCCAGCACCCGGACGCCGCGGAGCGCCAGCAGTTGCACGACCAGGCTGCCCACTCCACCGGCCGCGGCAGACACCGCGACCGTCTCACCCGGCTGCGGGGCGACCGCGCGAACCGCGGCGTATGCCGTGGCCGCGACGACGTAGAGGGAGCCGGCGGCCTCCCAGCTCAGCTTGGCCGGTTTGTGGATCAGCTGGTCGACCGGGACGACGGTGTGCGTGGCGTGGCTGGAACGCTGAAAGCTGAATCCGAGTACCTCGTCGCCAACGGCAAAATCGTCGACCCCGTCGCCGATTTGGACGACAACGCCGGCCAGGTCGCTGCCCTCGCCGGAGGGGAAAGTGGCGGGGAACTGCTCATGCAGCGCGCCGCTGCGGATAGCCGCCTCACCGGGATTGATCCCGGCGGCGCGAACCTCGACGAGCACCTCGCCCGGAGCGGGTGCCGGCACCTCGATATCGGCCACGTACAACACGTCCCGCCCGCCGTATTGGTCGAAACGGACCGCGCGCGCTTTCGTTGCTGTCATGCTGATTTCCCTTCGTGGTTTGCGAGCAGGCCGAGGTGCTTAAGATCGGCGACGTATTTGTCGATCAGCAAAGCTGATAAGTGCGGAATATCTTCGTCTGCACCGATTTTCGCGGCGCGTACGGCGTCGCGGAACACCTCGGTGGGTGCCGGTGCGCCGAGCAGCGGCTGCTCCGGTTTCTGGTAGGCGCCCAGCAATGGCAGCACCGAATGTTGACGTTGCTTTTCCGGCAACCCACGCAACGCGGTCTCGAAGCGCGCGAGCCATTCGGCGTAGTCGTCGATCCGCCGGATGCGGTGGCCGGCGTCGATGAGCCAATCCACAAACACGTCTAGCGAGATCCCGTCATCATGCGGGTTCATCACATCGAAGGATCGAAATCCCCCGGATGATGTTGTGGCACACTGCTCGCCGAGCGCGGTGATCGATTCCGCGACGAAGTCGACGGGCAGACCGTCGTAATGTGCCCGGGGCCGGTTGCCCGCTGCGTCGGTTTGATAGAACGAGTGCGGCGCGATGCCCGTCGCCAGCAAGCTGAATATCAGCCGGGTGAACGCGTCGGGCACGTTGACCTGGCCGGCATAGCGACTGTGCGCGAGGATCAGGTCGGAGCGGAACACCGCCACCGGGAGCCGGCAGAGGTCGTGCGCCTCGCGCAGGAGCACCTCTCCGGCCCATTTGCTGTTCGCATATCCGTTGGCGTACGAGTCGTCGATCGGCCGCACCGGGCTCACGTCGCGGATGTCGCCGTCTTCGACGAAGTCACCCGGATCGACGGACAATGCCACCGCCACGGTTGACAGGTAGGTGAACGGCTTGAGTCGGGAGGTGATCGCCAGCCGGATCAGCTCTGCCGTGCCAACGACGTTGGGGCCGAACAACTGGTCATAGGGCAGCACGTGGTTGACCAGAGCGGCCGGATGCACGATCAAGTCCACCGTTTGCGCCAGTCGCTCCCAAGTGGGTTGATCCAGACCGAGATTCGGCTCGCCGATATCGCCGACGATGACTTCGAGCCGGTCGGCCGCTAATTCCCGGAACCGCGCCAGCAGTTGCGCATCGCCACTGTCGAACACCGCTTCTAGCCGTCTCGCGGCGGCCTGCGGGTCGCTGCCCCGGACTATGGTGATCAACTTCCCGTCCGTCTCGGCCAGCCGTTGCAGCCAATCGAGTAAGAGGAAACGACCGAGGTAACCGTTGGCCCCGGTGAGCAAAACGGTGTGCGGTTCACCGGTGACCAACGGCAGCGACGGTGCCTCAGCCAGGGTCCGCGCATCGATGAACTTATCCAAAGTCAGCTCAGCGGCTCGGATTTGGGTGCCCCCGGCGCCGTGCACGGTTGTGAACGTCGGACGTTTGACGTCGGCGGCGCGCTCCGCCTCGATGTAGTCGGCGAGCTGCCGCAGGTTGCCCGCCGGGTTGATGATCACCCCGACCGGCACCTCGGCTCCGAAGATCTCCTGCAGCAGGTTGGAAAAGGTCAACGCCGACAGCGAATCTCCGCCGAGATCAGTGAAGTGCGCTTCAGGTTCCGGCGCGCCGCTGGTGCCAAGCAGCGCCTGCGCCGCGCGGATCAACGTGGCGAGCACCGGCTGGTCGTCCGCCGCTGCCCGCAGCGCGCGCAGCTCGTCGGCCCGGTTGGCGGCCAGGTCGGCGTAGAGCTGCTCGAGCCGTTCGCCATAGTGCTCTTTGAGCTTGGGCTGCAACAGCTTTCCCACCCCGGACAACAGCCCGTTGTCGGCGCTGAACGGCTCCGATTCGACCAGGAAGTCGACTGGCAGCTCGTAGGACTGCAGTTCGGCGGCTCTCGCCGTCTGGCGTAGCGACTCGGTCAGCGCTGCCTTGAGTCCGGCGTCGTCGCCGGCAAATTTCCGCAGCGCATCGTCGGTCGGGACCACGACGGCAAGCAGGTAAGGGCGTTCGCTGTTGCCGTAGACGAAGACCTGACGCACCAACGCTGCGCCCGCGAACACCGACTCCAGGTGCGCGACGGCCACAAACTCGCCCTGCGCGAGCTTGAGCACGTTGTTGCGCCGGTCGACATAGGCAACCTGGTTCGGCGCGATCTCGGCCATCACGTCGCCGGTCCGGTAGTAGCCGTCATCATCGAAAACGCCCGCGGTGACCTCGGGGCGCTTGTAATACCCGGGCGTCGCGCTCGCGGACTTCACCAGCAACTCACCTCGCGGATAAGGCTTGTCGGTCGCGAAATACCCCAGCTCGGGAACGTCGATGAGTTTGTAGCCGATTACCGGTGGGCGTTTGATGACGCCGTCCGTGCTCACCATGCCGACCTCGGTCAGGCCGTAGCCATCGAGTAGATGCACGCCCAAACACGATTCGATGAAAGCTTTCATCTCGGCAGCCAGCGGCGCCGTTCCGACGAAGCTGGTGAGCACCCGCCCGCCGAGCACCTGCTCGCGCAGTTCGGACTTGGCCTCCGCGTCAGCGACCGGCGCCTCGATTCCATCTGCCAGGCGACGGTCGACCCCGCTTTGGTAGCGCTGGAACAGCATTTCGGCCACCCGCGGCACCAGGCCCATCTCGGTCGGGCGCACCAGATTCCAGTCTTCGAACAACGTCGACAAATCGCTCTCCGGGACAAAGAAACTGGTGCCGCCGGCCTGAAACGAGGTGGCCAACGGGATCCGTCCGCCGAGATGGTTCAGCGGCATGAAGTTGACGTTGACCACCGGTGCCTCAGTCGTCGGCATCACGTCGGCGGTCCAGACCCGCGACACCATGTTCTCGGTGTACATCGCGCCCTTGGGCAGCCCCGTGCTGCCCGACGTGTACATGATCATGGCCAGCCGCTGGTCGTCGCCGTCGGTGTAGATGGGCTCGGGCGGCAGTGATCGGCCGCGCGCGATGACGTCCTCCAGCGTCTCGACAATCGCGGGCAGCCCGGCGGCTTCCAGTTGCGCCTTTGCCCTATCGAGACTTTCGCGTTGGTCGTCGACTTCCGGCACGTAGTCGAAGACGACGATGCGACGCACCGACTGACTGCCCAACGCAGACTCGACCGCCAGGTCCAGGTACGCCGCGCTGACCGCCAATACCCGTGGTTCAACTTCGTCGATGATCGGCCGCAGCCGCGAGACCGG
>DASQSQ010000001.1:0-5414 GCA_035642315.1 Mycobacterium sp. | reverse complement strand
GGCGCGGGCCAGCGGGAACTGCACGCCCTGGTTGGCGCCGATAGCGTGGCCAAACACGTTGCGGCTGTTCGCGTATTCGATGGCGGTGTCGAGGAACCAGTAGCCGTCGCCGACCGCCTCGGAGGCCAGCAGGATCCGTTCGGCGTTCCAGCCGTCGATTACATAGCGGAATCCTTTGCCCTCTTCACCGATCAACGCGGAGGCGGGGATGCGCATCTGCTGGTACCAAACCTGATTGGTGGCGTAGTTGAACATGGTGCGCACGGGTTCGACCACCAATGTCTCGGGCGCGTTGGCGCGAACGTCACGCAGATCGACAAGAAACAGGCTGATGCCTTGGGCGCGCTGCGCGGGGTTCTCGGGTCGCTTTTCGGTGCGCGCCAACAACATCAGCAGGTCTGATTGCAGGATCCGGCTGGTCCAGTTCTTGTGCCCGGTGACCACATACTCGTCGCCGTCTTTGGCCGCGAAGGTGGTGATGTCGGGGGTGTTGGAACCCGCCTCGGGTTCGGTGATCGAAAAGGCCTGTAAGCGCAGGTTGCCGCGGGCGATTTCGGGTAGGTAGCGGCTTTTTTGCTGCTCGCTGCCGTGCCGCAACAACGCGGCCATGGTGTACATCTGGGCGTGGCAGGCGGCCGCGTGCCCGCCGGAACGGTTGATCTCCTCGAGGATGACCGCGGCCTCGGTAATGCCTAACCCCAGTCCCCCGTACTCGGCGGGAATCAGCGCCGACAGATAGCCGGCCTTGGTCAGCGTGTCGACGAATCCTCCGGGATATTCGCGGTTGAGGTCCCGCTGCTGCCAGTACTCCTCGCCGAACTGTTCGCACAGTTGACGCACCGCGCGACGCAGCTCGGCGTGTTCGGGCGTATCCGCACTGTTGGTGAGTTCGATGGTCATGCGCTTTCTTCCTTTGAGTGGTTGTGTTTCTTTTCAGATGAGGTGCATACGTTGGGCGTTGTCGCTGAGCCAGCCGCGGTAGTCAGGGTGTGCCAGCCCGATGAGTGCGGCCGCACGTTCGGTGCTCGACAGCGCCTTGAGGTTGACCAGGCCGTATTCGGTAGCGACGTAGTGAATGTCGTTGCGCGGTGTGGTCACCGGTCCCGAGAGCCGGGGAACGATCTTGCTGATGGTGCCGCCTCGGGTGGTCGATGCAAACGCGATCACCGATTTGCCGCCCCGGGAGGCGTATGCGCCACGCACGAAATCCAATTGCCCACCGGCGCCGCTGAATTGGTGGCCGTTGACGTGTTCGGAGTTGCACGCCCCGGTCAGATCCATTTCCACGGTGGAGTTGACCGAAATTACGTCGTCGTTTTGGGCGATCACCCCGGGGTCGTTGACGTAGTTGACCGGATAACTTTCCAGAGCGATGTTGTCGTTCATGAACTGATAGGTGTCGCGGTCGCCCATCGCGAAGGTGAAGACCGCCTTACCGCGGTTAAGCGTCTTGTAGCGGCCGGTGACGACCCCGCGGCGGACCAGGTCGGCCAGCGCCGGGGTGAACACCTCCGAATGGATCCCCAAGTCGGCGCGGTCGCGAAGTTCTTCGCACACCGCCTGGGGCAGGCCGCCGACACCGATCTGAACGCAGGCCCGATCGTCCACCAGGGAAGCCACCTTTTTGCCGATCACCCGGTCGAGATCGGAGATCGGCCGTTGCGGCAGTTCGGGCAGCGCCACGTCGTTTTCGACGATGGCGTCGACCTCGGAGACGTGCAGCGTTGATTCGCCGTAAACCCGCGGCATGTTGGGGTTGACTTCGACGATCAGCTGGTCGGCTTGTCGTGCCACCGAGCTGATGTAGTCGTTGTTGGTGCCGAACGTGAAGTAGCCGTGCCCGTCCATCGGGGACACCGTCGCGATGCAGGTGTCGACGGGTATCGACTCGGCGAACAACCGCACCGCTCCGCTAAACGAGGTCGGGATGAAGTAGACCACCTTGCGCCCGTCCTGCTCGCCGCGCTTGATCAGCGCACGCTCGGCCTGCTGCACGAACATCGAGTGCGGCAGCAGCCGTCCCATCAGTTCGTAGCGCAGGACGGTCTGGGCCATCGGGGTTTCGGCGTGCAAGTAGAACAGCTTGACGCGATCGATCTCGCCGCGTTCGGCCCGGGCAGCCAGCGCGCGTAGCAGCGACGGCGGCTGGCTGGCGGCCTGCCCGATGGTCACCGAGGAACCGGTGCGCACCGATTCCATAGCGGTGTCGGCGTCGGTGAGCTTGGCGCGGTAGACGGCGGCGGTATCGGTGAGTAAGGAGTTGGTCATCAGTAGTTCGCCGCCTCGACGGGTGAGCCTTCGCGGGTGTAGATCAGCATGGTGCGTTCGAACGTCATGACCACCACACCGTCCTGGTTGGTTCCGGTGGTCTGCACGGTGACGATGCCTTGGGTGGGGCGGCTTCTCGACAGCCGTTTCGACAGCACCTTTGAGGTCGCGTAGAGAGTGTCGCCGGCGAACACCGGTGCGGTGGCGCGTACCTTATCCCAGCCCAGGTTGGCGACCACCCTTCCGCTGACGGTGCGAACGCTCATACCGGTCACTATCCCGAGGGTCACGACGGAATCCACGAGGAGCTTCTTCCATTCGGTGGCCGCGGCGTAGTTGGCGTCGAAGTGAACCGGCTGGGTGTTCATCGTGAGCAGGGTCATCCAGATGTTGTCGGTGTCGGTGATGGTGCGACCGGGACGGTGCTCGAAGGTGTCGCCGACGACGAAATCCTCGTAGTACAACCCGGATGTCTCGCGGTACACCCGCGGCGCAACCTCGTTGTACGCCGATATTGGGGTTTCCATGTTCGTCTCCTTTACTGATAGGTGTTGTGCAATATGCGACGGGCGCGACGGGCGACCGCTTCGTCGACCATCGACCCTGCAACGGTTCCCACGCCGACCACGTTGGCGTCGATGACCTTTCTGGCCCAGGCGATCTCGTCTTCGTCCGGCGTGAACGCCGCGTTGATGACGGAAATCTGCGCCGGATGGATCGCCGCCTTGCCGGCGAATCCCTCGGCGACGGCCCGCTTGACCGCTTGTCCCAACCCGTCCGTGTCGGCGATGTCGAAGAACGGCGAGTCGATAACGGGAATCGCTACGGCGGCCGCGTGTGTCAACAGCCGACTGCGCGCATACCCGGTGACGTCGGCAGCGACCTCTGCTCCGAGATCTGCCGACATGTCGCCGCCGCCGAACATCACCGCGTCGACGACGCGTGGATCCAGCAGGTCTCCGATTCGCGCCGCCGCGCACGCGCTTTCATAGATGACGATTACCGCAGCGGTTTTCTGCGCTTGGCGCAGAACGGATTTCACCAGAGCAGCGACAGCGCCAGACTCGGCTTTGGGGATGACGATGAAATCCGGGTCCGCGGCGGAATCCAGCAGCGCGGTCAGGTCGCGCCAACCGGCCAGCGTCGCTGGCGAGTTGATCCGCAGCGCTGCGGATGTGCGCGAGGACCGCACGGTTGCGAGGTATTTCAGCGCAGTACGGCGCGCCTGATCTTTGGCGGCCGGCGCCACAGAATCCTCCAGGTCCAGGATCACGGCGTCGGCGCCGACTGTTGCGGCCGCGGTGAAGTGTCCAGTCTTCGTCGCCGGAGTGAACAACATACTGCGAGGAATCGATCGCATATCCGAGTTCCTTTCCACTACGGACGACGCTATGGAGACCCGACCGTCCTGTCTAATAGAATCTTTCGAACAGACAGTTGCGAATCACGCAAGTATTGGACGGACGAGATGGAGCTCTACCAACTGCGCTACTTTCAGACGGTTGCCGAGGTCGGCACCCTACGAGAAGCCGCCGAGCAGCTCGCGGTCTCGCAATCGGCGGTGAGCCGGGCGATCACCCTGCTCGAGTCGGAGATCGGGGTTGAGTTATTCACCCGACGCGGTCGCGCTAACGAACTCAACCGGTTCGGAAAGACGTTCCTTCAGGCCACGCGTGCGGCTCAGCGTGGCATCGACACCGCGGTCGCTAGCGTTCGGCAACTCGCGGGCGCCGACGGCGGGACAGTGGCGCTAGGGTTCCTGCACTCGCTGGGAGCGGTTACGGTGCCAACACTAATCCGGCAGCATCACAATCGGTTCCCCGCCGCCAGATTCGAACTGCACCAACGCGCCGGACACACCCTGCTCAGCGACCTGGCGGCCGGTGTCACCGACGTATGTCTAAGTTACTCAATAACATTCGAGGAATCCCAAGATGTTACCTGGGAACCATTGTTTACCGAACAGCTATGCGCCGTCGTGCACCGGGAGCATCCCCTCGCGACCCGCCAACTAATCGACTTCGACGAGCTGTCCGACGAACCGTTCGTCGTCGTCGACCCCGATGAAACGCAGCGCAAAATCTTCGATGCCGCCTGCGCCCGGCACGGCATCGCAGCCACGATCGCCTTCGAAGGAACAGATTTCACGACCCTACGCGGTCTCATCGGTGCGCGATTGGGCGTCGGCATAATTCCCCGCGCACCGATTGCCTCGCCCGACATCGTAGAAATCCCCGTTGACGACAAACAACTCGTCAGGACCATCGCCATCGCCTGGATGGCGAACAGATATCTACCACCCTCGGCCGCCAGCTTCCGTGACAGCGCGGTCGCGGCGTACCGAAAAGGGGATCGACCATTCACATGAGCGCGTTTTCCGGAGCCCAACAACATGCTGGGCGGGTAAGTCTGCCAGTGACTCGATGGTCTCTGCCGGCGCCGCCGCTGACGTTGAACGGCCAGCGCGCAACTCGTTGAGGCGAAAGCACCGACGGGCCTCAGTGCTCAAGCAGCTGCACCCGGGCCGCTCGCTGCACGAGTCACGCAGCGCGGCTTCGGCGGTGATTGGGATGCTGATGTCGGTGGCCGGCTGGCCGCATGACGCGCTGCGTACTCCCGACCTTCCCGAGCTGCTCGCCGAGCTCGCCCTCCGCTCGCTCGATCTCACGCCTGTCCCGCTGCGCAAGGCGGTCGGCTGATATGGCAACAACGGCCGGCTGCACGCCGGTGAGCCGATCGCGATGGCCGCTGATGCCACCAATGCTTACATCGCGGCCCGCGCCCAGGGCAATGACGCCGCCATCATCTGGAGCCGCGAGCGCGTCGAATCATGCTGCGCGCGATGGCAGAACGCGCGGAGCGGATGAGCCAGTCATAAGTCGCCGCCGCTTTCGGGGATATAGAAGGTTGTTTGGTGCTTGGCCGACCTCTTGGCGGGCGCACGTGCCATCGGCCCCATAGCTCCGTTCGCCGAACTCGACTGTCCAGTCCGCATTGTTTGGGGTTGGCATGATCGGATGCTGCCCTTCATGCATTACCGAGCGCCCAAGTTGGCAGCCCTCCCCGGGGCTGGTCTGGTGATTCTGCCCGGCGTGGGGCACGTCCCTATCATCGACGACCCCGTCTTGACCGGCCAGACGATCCTC